>JAJZTY010000014.1 GCA_021847325.1 Bacillota bacterium | reverse complement strand
GTCTCTTGATCTAATCCTTTACGAGGAGGATCGACTACAATCACATCCATTTGAATGTTATTTTCTACAAATGTTTTAGTAGCTTGAGCTGAATCTGCCGCAATAAATTCAATATTGGACACATTATTCAACTCCGCATTAATCTTCGCATCTTCAATGGATTGAGGGTTAATCTCAACACCATAGACTTGTTTAGCCTTGTGACTTGCGAACAATGCGATTGTGCCTATACCACAATATAAATCGAGCACTGTTTCATCTTCTTGAATATCAGCGCAATTTATCGCTGTTTCATATAATTTTTTAGCCTGAACAGGATTAACTTGGTAGAAAGAAGATGCAGAAATTTGGAACTTAAAATCACCTAATTGATCCGTAATCGTTGAATCTACAGTTAATTGAATTGTCTTCTTACCTAGGATGACATTATCATCCCCAGGATTAACATTTAATAAGATTGCCTTGATTGTTGGGAAAGCTTCTTTAAGTGCTTCAACGATTTCATCTTGTAAAGGTAGATGTTTATTCTTATGAATAAACACAACCATAAGTTCATTGCTCACTATTCCTTTTTTAATTAAAACATGTCTTAGATGATCAGGTTTCACATCATGTTCAATGTAAAAGTCTTTAATAAACTTCAGAATTTTATTACTATCATCATTTTGAATATAACAGGTCTCAAATGGAAGAATATCATGACTATGTGCACGATAGAAACCATAAGTTAATCCTTTCTTAGTCTCAAAAGGAACCTGTGATTTATTACGATACATCCAAGGATCTTCCATTCCAATAATAGGATTAATGGTTAGGGATTGATCAAAAGAACGTTCAAATAAGTGTTTGACATGATTGTGTTTGAAACTCAATTGATGTTCATAGGACATGTGTTGAATTTGACAACCACCACATGAATAGGCAATTGGACAAGTTGGCACAACTCGATCTTTACTTTTAGAAATAAACTCTTTCACTCTTCCATACGCTAAATTCTTATTTACTTTTAAGATATGTACATCAGCTTCTTCACCCACTAACATATCCTTCACAAAGACCACAAAACCATCTAATTTACAGACGCCTTGGCCTTGTTCCGTGTAATCCACTGCTTTTAATCTTAATATTTCGTTCTTTTCCATTTTGCGTTAAAAAAGAGGACAAAGCCTCTTAGTTTCCTTCACTTTCTGTATCTGTATTGTCTGTATTACCAGAATCTGTACTATCATTATTCTTCGCATTCAATTCATCTAATAATTGTTGAGCTAACTCAGGATTAACAGGCGTTAATAGATCTTGAACAGAGAATGTTTCCATATTCGCATTTTTAACGACTTGAATAAATGTTGTACGAGTATCACCCACTTGATCAATGAAATTGACTTCTAGATCATACATTTTTTTCGTATCCGTTGCCGTAAAATAATCCGCAAATGGTACAACTCCATTTATCTTATCCATTACAGCTTGTACTAAATCAAGTCGATCTTCCTCATCTAAACCAGAAGGAATCGTCACTGTTATCCGTAATGTCGCAGCTTTTAAATTAATTTCAGTCAGTGTTACTGTTGAAACTGAATTGATTGCTTCCTCAGTTAGACCAATTAAGTCTTTTGTAATCTCAGGCTCTAAATCGTTATTAAAACGATTACCCGTAATAACACTTCCTGTCTGTAGACTAGACTGTAGAAGAATAACACCAATCACTAAGCTAGGAATTAAGACAAACGCAATCCCTAACGCAAAGACGATATTACTAAATGTGAATTTAAATTTAAAGTTTTTTTGTTTCGTCATAGAATCTCCGTGTTTCTATTATAACTCAAATCAATTTAGATTCAAATTAAGGTTTTCTCTTCATCAATCCTTCTAATAATAATTGATTTGTGATAACAGGATTAGCCTGTCCTTTTGACTTCTTCATGATTTGACCCATTAAGAAACCTAATGCTCTATCCTTACCATTATGATAATCAATGATAGACTGTTCATTTTCATTCAAAATATCTTCTACCATTTGAACCAATACTGATTGATCAGATACTTGTTCAATGTTTAATGCTTTAACTGTCGCATGATAATCATGCCCCTTTAAGAGTTCCACAAAGATATCTTTCGCTTGTTTAGAAGAAATTTCTTGTTTACCTAAGGCATTAATCATATTTCCCATTTCTTTTATTTTAAGAGAATATGCTTTTTCATGCAGTTGTTTCGTTGAGAAATTCGCTAGAATATCAGATAAACACCAATTCGCAGCTAACTTCACATAACTTGTTTCTTTAATGAGTTCATCAAAGAAATCGGATAATGCTTTATTTTGAATGAGTTGACCCGCATCATACGCATTCAAACCTGCATCCATATAACGTTTCTCACGATGATCTGGAAGTTCAGGTAAGTTATCAATAATCGATTTCAACCAAACTGGATCCATCAATACAGGTGTAATATTCGGCTCAGGGAAGTATTTATAATCCACACTTCCTTCTTTCTTACGCATTAAGATGGTTGTCTTTTGAACATCATCATAACGACGTGTTGCTTGTTCAATCGGTTGGTTGCTTTCTAAGAGTTCCGTTTGGCGAATAACTTCTGCTTGAATAGCTTTTTCAATATTAGAAATCGAGTTTAAGTTCTTAATCTCTGTTTTTACACCAAACTCTTCCGTTCCCACTTCTCTAAGTGAAATATTAATGTCACAACGCAATGATCCTTCTTCCATCTTTCCATCTGTAACACCTAAGTACACTAAGATATTACGTAACTTCTCGACATAAATCATTGCCTCATGCGCAGAACGAATATCGGCTTCTGAAACGATCTCTACAAGAGGTGTACCAGCACGATTGAAATCGATCCAAGTTTCATCCCCTGAATGATATTGTTTAGCGGTATCTTCTTCCATATGTAAACGATTAATACGAATATGTTTTATTCCATTATCGGTCGGAATATCAATGTATCCATTTCTTCCAATTGGATGGAATTGTTGGGTGATTTGAAATCCTTTAGGTAAATCAGAATAATAATAGTTTTTACGATCAAACTTAATTAATGGATCAATCTCACAGTTTAATGCATGACATGCCATAACAGATAATCTTACAGCTTCCTTATTTAATGAAGGAAGTGTACCTGGATGACCTAAATCAATTTCATTTACGCATGTATTGGGTTGACTATTAACACTCACTGGCGCAGATGAAAACATCTTTGTCTTTGTTTTTAGTTCACAATGTATTTCAATTCCTATAACTGTTTCGTAATTCATTGTGTCACCTCTTTAATCACATTAAATATGCCTGTTGTTTTCTCAATACCATACGCAATATCCAATAATTTCGCATCATGGTGTGCATACGCTGTTAAGTTAACGCCAACTGGTAGTCCATCAACCATTCCCATCGGAACAGTAATACTTGGATATCCAGAGAAATTTGCGAGTGCCATATAATTCTCCGCAATCAAATATTCTTTGGATAGTTGATCTGCAGACGCATCATCAAACTTAGGTGCACCCTGTCCACTAGCAGGAGCCATGATCACATCCACATTATCTAAAACACGTTTCACATCTTCTACAATCAGTCTTCTAACTTTTTGAGCTTTACGGAAAACCTCTTCTTGATTTTCAGTAAACAAGGCGTATGAACCGATGACAAATCTCTTTTTAAGTAACTTACCAAATCCAGCAGTACGCGAAAGAATCATAGACTCATCCATTGTTTGACCTTCTTTAAGTACACCAAATCTTAAACTATCTAAATTTGAATGATTAGCTGTCGCCTCTGCATTCGCAATAATATAATACGTTGGTAAAAAGGCATGCATTAAATCTTCATTCAATCGAATTGAAGAAATAACTGCACCTCTTGATTCTAACTTTTGGCATAATTCTTTAAATTGATTTAATGTTTCAGGATTATGAATAGAATCAATCACATTCTGAATAATTCCGATACGCTTACCCTTTAAATCACCGATACAAAGGTCACTATACTTTTCTACTGGTAAATAAGAAGAAGTCATGTCATGATCATCACGACCAGCTAAAACCTCAAGCGATAACGCCGCATCCTTTACATTCCCAGTAAAGACACCCACATGATCTAATGAAGATGCATAAGGTATAACCCCATAACGAGAAATACGACCATACGTCGGTTTAAATCCTACGATATGATTAAACGATGCAGGTTTACGAATAGAATCCCCAGTATCTGTCCCAATTGCCATAGGCACAACACCTGTCGCAACTAAAACAGCACTACCACCTGATGATCCACCTGACATACGAGATAAATCATATGGATTCGCAACTGGACCTGTCCAAGCCGTCATATTGGTTCCACCCATACCAAAGGTATCACAGGAAGATTTACCGATAATAATGGCACCAGCATCTTTTAATTTTTTTGTGATTGTCGCATCATAGGGTGAAATATAGTTATCTAATATTCCACTACTTCCAGTTGTACGAGTATCTTTCATATTCACTAAATCTTTTAATACAATAGGTACTCCATAAAATGGACAATCTTTAGATTTGGATTCTAACGTTTTAAGTTGCTCAGATGGTTCAATGAAACTCACCATCGCATTTAGTTTATCTTGTACAGCATGCGCTTTGTTTACCGCATCACTGACTCTTTTCTCAACAGAAGTTGATTGAATTAATGTCTTAATATCCATTAGCCTACCACCTTTTGAGTCACGAAAAAGCCATTTTTTTCTTTTGGCGCATTCTTTAATACTTCTTTAATCGGTAAAACATTCTCAACTACATCTTCTCTTAAAAAAGAAGTTGGTTCTTCAAATGGATAGACCATTGGCTCTACATTTTCAGTATCAATTTTATCCAATAAACGCATTTGAGAGATTAATACATCAAACTCATTTTTAATATCTTGTGCTTCTTCATCACTTAATTCAAATCGACATTGAAGCGCAAGTGCTTTAAATCCCTTAACATCCATTTCTTTCATATGTTCTCCTTAATACGTATATATAATATCGAGTTTATTATCTTCAGATAATTCGATTAAAACCAACGTTTCAGAAATCGAATTAATACGAACGACAATCGGATAATCTCTTTGATCTATATCCTGTAATAACTCTGTAGTATACTGCGTTAATGCACGAATCTCTGAATATGTTTTAGCTTGTAGAGTCAACGTAATTCTCAAGAAATTGGTTTGATTATCCACATAACGGGCTTCACCAATGACCCCAATGCTTTCTGGAATAAATGTCGTAATCGATGATTTAAAGTTATTAAACTTATCCGCTAAAGCCGCATCCAGAGTCGTAGCTTGTGCTGAAGGAAATAAAACCCATTGTTCATTGTTTGGACTAAACTGACCACCACGAGCGGTAAAATAACCATCCGCAATATATCGACCAGGCAGTACTGCATCCGTTGGATTTGTCACATATAACGCAATATAGATTGGCATATCTTCCATGTCACTTAAACTACGAATGTAGCGATCTAACTTACGTCCCATATTCGAACCATAATCATATAAAACTTGATCACTTACAGTCACTAAACCATCTGGTGTATTTAAGCTCTGATTTAATACAATCGCAAAGGATAAACCCGCTAAACTAACATTTCCACCACTTTGTTGGTAAAAATCAATTTCCATAATATCCGCAACGACAACCGCATCTAAAACCGCTATATCAGATGTTCCCACTAAGAATTCACTTCCACTAGGTGGATTCAATCCATACGGGTTCTCCGTACTCTCACGACGAACGAGTTTTGTTAAATCTGAGTTCGATATAACATGTCCTTCAGATAAATAATAATCATCGACACTAAAGTATTCTTTACTCTTATCTTCAAGTCTAGAACCAATCTCTAAGAAATCAGCTCGTCCTAAGTATGTACCATGGTACTGACGAATATCAGATGCCACAAACGGTAATATTATACTATATTCATCCTCATCATTTGCTTGAATAATCGTGTTCTCACCCGTTTCTTGATTCGAAGAACACGCAGATAAAAGGAGAATAATCCATAGAATAATCAATTTCTTCACACTATACCTCCTTCAACCATTCTTCCGCACTGAGAGTACGAATATTAAGTTCATTCGCTTTTGATAACTTCGATCCAGCCGCATCTCCATAAACCACAAGATTCGTCTTTTTAGAAACCGATGATGTTACAGATGCGCCTTTAATTCTAAACCATTCTTCTACTTGTTCACGTGTAAAACCAGGAATACTTCCTGTCACAACCACTATCATACCACTATACTGAGATACTTCAACTTTTGGAAGATAACTATTGAAATTCACATTCGCATTTCTTAACTCATCTATGAGTTTAAGATTATGTTCCTCATGGAAATAGGACACAATAAAGTTTGCCGTAATAAGTCCTATATCTTTAATTCGACTTAGCTCTTCAACACTCACATTTAATAATAAATCTAGATGATCATATTGACTTGCGAGTGTACGTGCAGCCTTTTCACCGACTTGTCGAATTCCTAATCCAGTTAATAATTTTTCAAGTGAATTATTCTTACTATTCTCAATCGCTTGAAGTAAGTTATCCACTGATTTTTCTTTGAATCCAGGCAAATTAAGTAACTCATTCCGTTTTGTATTTAATGTATAGATATCCGCAATAGAATGAAGCAAATGTGCCTGATGTAATGTTTCAACCGTTTTAGTGCCTAAACCTTCAATATTCATCGCATCACGAGACGCAAAATGAGCTAATGATTCGACAACTCTCGCCTCACAATTGGTATTGATGCAGTAATGAGCTGCTTCATTCTCATCTCTTACAAGTGGTCCATCACAATGTGGACAATGCGTAGGGAAAACATATATAGATTGAGACCCATCTCTTCTTTCAGGAAGTGATCGAACCACTTCAGGAATAATCTCACCTGCTTTACGTACGACAACGCTATCGTTAATTCGTATATCTTTCGAATTTATAAAATCTTCATTATGAAGTTGCGCAAAACTGACGCTCGTCCCTGCAATCCGTACAGGAGCTAATTGTGCATTAGGCGTCACTTTTCCAGTACGTCCAATCGTAATAAAAATATCTTGTAAAGTCGTCACAACTTCTTCTGCTGGGAATTTATAGGCGACAGCCCAACGAGGTGTTTTTGCGGTAAATCCTAATCTATTTTGACCTTCAAAGTTATTGAGTTTTAATACAATCCCATCGATTTCATACGGTAATGATTGTCTCAATTGACTCATTTCTTCAATTGCATTCCAAACTTCTTCTTTTCCAACACAGCGTTTCGTATATGGATTCACTTTAAATCCCTGTGATTTCATCCAATTTAGTGCTTCTGTATGTGAAGATAAACCCATTTTATCGCCTTGAATTAAGTAATACCAAAACGCATCTAGATTACGACTCGCCGCAATATTCGAATCAAGTTGTCGGATACTACCCGCAGCCGCATTGCGTGGGTTCGCAAATTCTTCTTCATTGTTCAATCGTTTTTCACGATTGATTCGATCAAACTGCGCCTTTGGAAGATAGACTTCTCCACGAACTTCTAATGGTAGATTATATTGAATTCTAAGTGGAATCGATTTAATCGTTTTAACATTTAAACTAACATCTTCTCCTACTTCACCATCACCACGAGTAATCGCTCTTAAAAATTGACCTTGGTCATAACGTAAACTCATTGCGAGACCATCAATTTTTAATTCAAGTGAAAACTCATCTAGACCTGTTTCTTTTACTACACGATCAATAAACGCATCCACTTCTTCTTTATTGTATACATTACCCAGAGATAACATCATCTGATCATGCTTAACTTTCGTAAACTTATCCAGAACAGCACCACCTACTTGTTGAGTTGGTGAATTCGCATCAAAAAACTCAGGATAATCATGTTCAAGTTGAATGAGTTCTTGCATACAACGATCATATTCTTGATCGCTAACACTAGGATGATCAAGCACATGATATTCATGATTGTATTGTCTAATTAATTTTCTTAATTCTTCTATTCGATTTAAACTCATACTTTATTGACCTTTGATATAGCTGGTGCAGCTAACATAATCTTTTTAACGCCATGTGGATAATCAAAGGCAATCTCTGCCATTCCACCGTCGATTTTCATGATAACACCTTCTCCAAATGTACTATGTAAAATTAGTTCACCTTTTTTATATGGTAATGCTTTACGTTTTTCCATCGTGTCTGCGAAAAGGCTTTGTTCCTTCGGTTTTGATTTAATATTCATCTCTTTAGGTTTCTCAAAATCATAGTTAACGCCAATATGATCAATATGTTTTTGATCCACTTCTTCAATAAATCGTGATCGTGAACGTACTTTTGTTAACACAAAACTGAATCCAGAAACTTCTGTAAGATAAAGTTTATTCTTAGCACGTGTATATGCCACATACGCTAAACGACGTTCTTCTTCTAAACCACGTTTGCCTTCAGACATCGCTCGTTCATTTGGAAAAATTCCTTCACTCAAGCCAATGACAAATACCGTATCAAACTCTAATCCCTTAGCCGCATGAATGGTCATCATTTGACAATAATCCCCATCGGTTAAATCATTACGATCCCCATATAACGCAACCATTTGAAGATACTCATCCAATCCTGATTCCGGATATTGATTCTGGAATGTAATTACGTCATTGATTAATTCTTTAATATTCTCCAAACGATCAACTTCATGCGCTGCCTCGTACATCGCACGTAAACCACTATCATTTTCCATCTTCTCTAAGATTTCAAGCAGTGGTTTCTCACCCATCATTAACTTAGTTGATTCTATTAAACGCACAAAACGGTCAAACGCATCATATGTCTTACCACTAAAGTTGTTTTCTAACTTAATCTGCTCATACATTGTACGTTTATTCGCCTTCGCATCATCACGAAGTTTATCTAAGGTTTTAGTCCCTAATCCACGTTTAGGTGTATTAATAATACGCATAAACGCTAAATCATCCCCATGCGTTAACATACGCAAGTAACTTAACATGTCTTTAATTTCAGCACGATCGTAGAATCGTGTTCCACCATAAATGACATAAGGAATATGATGATCTAAGAATGCTTTTTCTAATGAACGAGAAAGATAGTTTGATCGATATAAAATCGCCATATCTTTATAAGCTTTACCCTTTTCATTCATTTCCTTCAATTTATCCGCAATCCAATTCGCTTCATGATCTTCACTCACAAATGCACAATGAGTGACTTTCTCATCACTCTTGAGTTCGGTAAATAAATCTTTATCGACACGATATTGATTATTCTTTATAAGTGAGTTAGCCCCATTAAGGATATGTTGTGTTGAGCGATAGTTCTGATTCAAGATAATCGTTTCACTTGGTTTAAAGTCCTTTTCAAACTCCATGATAATATTCACATCAGCTCCACGCCATGTATAGATCGTCTGATCAGGGTCACCAACAACATACACCTGATTTTCTTTGCCTGCTAATTGTTTAATCAATTTATATTGAACTCGATCGATATCTTGAAACTCATCTACATGGATAAAGTTAAAGCGACGTTGCCATTTCGCAAGTATATCTGGAAACATTGAAAACATTTTAACCGTTACTAAAAGTAAATCATCAAAATCAAGCGCAAATAACGCTTTTTGTCGATTCACATAATATTGATAGACTTTAGCTTTCTCTTGTTCACCATAGTGACCACCGGCTAAAGTAAAGGCATGATCCACAGTTACTTCAGCCCCTTTGTTAGCCCCAATATAATCTAACATGGATGGAATACTGTACTTCTGTTTATCCAATCCAATTTCACGATACGCTTCTTTGATAATACTCTTCTGATCATCCGAATCAAGTACCGTAAAATTACGTGGTAAATCCATACTCGTACAATCATGACGCAATATCATAACGCATAACGAGTGTATGGTACTTATATGAACCCCAGCCGCATACGATGCCAACATACGATCTAAACGATCTTTCATTTCGTTCGCAGCTTTATTAGTAAATGTAATCGCTAAGATACTTCCTGGATGTATTCCTAAATCATGAATGAGATGGGCAATACGCGATATTAAAACACGGGTTTTTCCACTTCCCGCACCAGCAATAATACGTAAATACGGACTATTGCTCATAACCGCTTTACTTTGATTTTCGTTTAAATTTGTTAAAAATGACATAGGAATCCTCTTTGTCTATTATATCAAAATGCATATGCTATAACTATAAACACACGAAAAAAATAAAGCTCAGAGAGCTTTATTGTACAGATTGTCTAAGTTTATCCAATCCAATTAAGGTACGACGAATGGTTTCTTCTTTACCCAAGATATATGGTATTTCTAATGCCCCACCTGGAGTAAACTGTTTACCGGTTACAGCTGTACGAATTGGCCAATAGAATTGACCATTCTTAATGCCTAAACGAGCAGGTGTTTCAGATAATTTTTGATGAAGTTCATCGACACTTTCCCAATTCTGAATCGTTTCATAAACTTTCAAGGATTCTTCTAAAGCTAAGATACTCACCGCATTATCCGTCTTCATCTTAGGGTGATAATACATTTGAACATCATAATCCGCTAATGTATCAATGAAATCAACCATTTCAGGAATTTCAGATAAAATGGTTAATCTTTGTTGGAGAATCTTACTGACTTCTTTTAAATCACATACGCGTTTAATAGAATCCTTATAATAAGGTAAACAGGTCGCGTGGAACTCATCAAGTGACATTGCACGTAAGTACATACCATTCATCCATTTTAACTTTTCGATGTCAAAGATAGCCGGTGATTTACTAATACGTTTAACACTAAATGCCTTAGTAAGTTCTTCAAGTGTATAAATTTCTTGGTTGGTTTCTGGACTCCATCCTAATAACGCAATGTAGTTAAGAATCGCTGGAGCCAAATACCCTTTCGATACTAAATCTTGGAAAGACGCATCTCCATTACGTTTAGATAACTTATGTTGTTCATCCTTCATAACGGGTGGTAAATGAATATACGTTGGCTTTTCCCAACCGAAACTATCATAAATTAAATTATATTTAGGCGTTGAAGATAAATACTCATTTCCACGAACGACATGACTGATTTCCATTTGATGATCATCAATCACATTCGCAAAATTATACGTTGGGAATCCATCACTCTTTAATAAGACTTGTTCATCCAATATTTCACGGTCCACTTCGATATCGCCATAGACTTCATCATGGAAAACTGTAGATGCGCCAGGTAATATCGTTTGACGTACGACATACGCTTCACTTGCTTTACGTGTTTCGATTTCTTCTTTACTTAAATGATGACAAGGATCTTGGAACTTAAACGGTACACCTGCTTTTTCAGCCGCATCTCGTTGTGCTTGAATCACTGTTTCATCACAAAAACAGATATGCGCTCCACCTTTTTCAATGAGTTCATCCGCATATTTCTTATACATAGGTAAACGTTCAGATTGAACATAAGGTCCAAAATTACCAGGTTTATCCGGTCCTTCATCATAATGTAAACCAACTTGGTTTAAGGTGTTGTATATGATATCAACAGACCCTTCGACTAAACGGTTTTGATCCGTATCTTCAATTCTTAAAATAAAATCTCCATCATCCTTCTTTGCGACTAAATATTCATACAAAGCGGTTCTAAGATTACCGATATGCATATATCCAGTAGGACTTGGCGCAAAACGTGTTCTAACTTTTTTCATATTATCTTACTCCTGTGCGTTCTTTATTATATAATAAGTATTGGAAGTTTCCAAATATTTTGGGGTATCGCCAAGCGGTAAGGCATCAGACTCTGACTCTGACACTTCAAAGGTTCGAATCCTTTTACCCCAGCCATTTGATTTTTACACCATTTGGTGTTTTTTTATCAATTGATAGTATTATTTTACCTTAAAATATGAAACTTCGCACATTAATGCAATATCTGTTAAAATAAGACTCTCATCATATTTTGACATTGATGTTTTATTATGTCATATTGAAATCAAACAAGAAAATATAGGATAGCTATGCAAGAAATCGCAAAAAATTGGAAAGACTATGAATGCCTCGATGCAGGAAATGGATATAAATTAGAACGTTGGAAAGATGTTATTTTGAGTCGTCCTGAATCCCATGCGGACTGGTCAAAAAATCCTAAAGTTAAAGAGTGGAAAGACGTCCATGCCCACTACCAACTTTCGAATGGTAAAGGTGATTGGCAGTTTAACCAAACCCTACCTGAAACATGGAACATTCAATACAAAGACCTCACTTTTAAAGTATCTCCTACCAGTTTCAAACATACAGGATTATTTCCTGAACAAGCCGCAAATTGGGATTGGATGCGTAAACTCATTGAAAAAGAGGATCGTGAAATAAGAATTCTTAATCTATTTGCTTATACGGGTGGCGCAACCATGGCATGTAGTAAAGCTGGCGCAAGTGAAGTGGTCCATGTCGATGCGTCTAAAGGAATGATTGCTTGGGCAAAAGAGAACCAACAACTCTGTGGTCTTGAAGATCATAAGATTCGTTATATTGTGGATGATGTTTTAAAGTTTGTAGAAAGAGAAAAAAGAAGAGGAAGAACCTATCATGGTATCTTGATGGATCCACCTAGTTTCGGTCGTGGTCCTAAAGGTGAATTATGGAAGTTTGAAAAACAGATTATCGATTTAATCGATTCTTGTAAAGAACTCTTGGATGATGATCCACTATTCTTCTTAGTTAATGCTTATACACTTGGTTTCTCAGATGATTTACTCTATAAAGACTTAAAATTTGCGTTTAATAAAGCAAAGGTTGTGACGGGTGAAATAGGATTACCTATCACAAACCAAGATAAAGTATTACCTTGTGGAATCTTTGGAAGAGTCAGTTTCAAATGAAAGTCATCTTCGAAGATAATCATATATTAGTCATTGAGAAACCAATTAATGTGCCTATGCAAGAGGATTCATCCGAAGACATGGATGTGATTCGATTGGCAAAAGAATACCTTAAAGTGAAGTATAATAAACCAGGTAATGTTTATTGTGGTTTAGTTCATCGATTGGATCGTCCTGTTGGAGGTGTTGTCGTACTCGCTAAAACCAGTAAAGCCGCATCTCGCTTATCAGATTCGATTCGTACAAATAAAATGAATAAGAAGTATTGTGCGGTCGTGGTGGGTCAATTACCGAATGAGAAGGTTCTGAAGGATTACTTAGTAAAAGATGAGAAAACAAATACTTCTCGTGTTACAAGTGAGAAATACGGTAAGTATTCAGAATTGTCTTATAAAGTACTTTCAAGAAAAGAGAATTTGTCGTTTATTCAAATTGATTTAAAAACAGGACGTTCACATCAAATTCGTGTTCAATTCGCATCACGTAATTGTCCACTTTATGGAGATCAACGCTATAACAAGGACGCAAAAGTGGGTCAACAACTCGCTTTATGGGCAACAGAATTATCTTTCCCTCATCCTACTACTCAAGAAATATTATCCTTTGAGTCCAATCTTCCAAATACAGAACCTTGGAAACAATTCATGTAAAAGAGTCAGAATAATGTCTGACTCTTTATTTTTTAAGCGGATTTATACGCTTTCTTTAGAATTTCTTGCATGTCTTTAACGAGTGCAAGTCTTGGATTACATGGTGTACATTGATCTTCAAACGCTAAGAATGAAATCATTTCCATATCTTGATTAAACATTTCATCTGTAATACCTTGTTCAGAGAAACTCATCTTAATACCACATTCAGCCGCTAGATTATGACAAGCTTGTGCATAACTCTCTACCCCTTGTTGGACGGTATCTGCTGGTAAACCTAATAAGCGAGCTAACTCAGCGTATTTTTCATCCGCACGATAGTAGTTGTACTTCGGCCATGTGGAAGGTTTGGATGGGAATGTACCATTATAACGAATAACATGTGGCATTAGAATCGCATTGGCACGACCATGAGGAATATGCCATTGTGCACCTACCTTATGTGCTAAGGAGTGATTAATTCCAAGGAAACTATTCGCAAATGCCATACCCGCTAACGTTGACGCATTATGGATTTTCTCACGTGCTTCTGGATCATTCTTACCATTCTTTACCGCTCTTGGTAAGTATGTAAATACCATTTTGATGGCTTGTAAGCATAATCCATCCGTAAAATCACTGGCCAAGATTGATACAAATGCTTCAGTCGCATGTGTTAATACATCTAAACCTGTATCAGCCGTTACGCTAGCTGGTAGATTCATGGTTAGTGTTGAATCCACAATCGCAACACTTGGTGTTAAAGAATAATCCGCTAATGGATATTTCTTATTCACACGTTTATCCGTTAATACGGCAAACGGAGTTACTTCACTACCCGTTCCTGAAGTGGTTGGGATACATACGAGTTGAGTTTTCTTACCTAATTCAGGATATCTAAATGCACGTTTACGAATATCCATGAATTTTTGTTTAAGATCATCGAAATCAACATCTGGGTTTTCATAGAATAACCACATGCCTTTAGCCGCATCCATCGGTGAACCACCACCTAAAGCGACAATCGTATCCGGTCTAAATGCTTTCATTAACTCATAACCTTTACGCACTGTATCCATCGATGGATCTGGTTCAACATCACAGAATAATTGAATTTGAACTTGATTACGTCTTAAATTGAGTTGTTCAGTAATCTTATGCACATAACCTAGATCAACCATTTGACGGTCAGTAACGATGAATACACGTTCTACATCCTTCATTTGTTGGAGGTATTGGATAGAGTTGCGTTCAAAATAAATCTTTGAAGGAATTTTAAACCATTGCATATTGTTGTTTCGGCGTCCTAAGCGCTTGATGTTTAATAGATTTATAGCAGATACATTGTTTGATACTGAGTTATGACCATATGATCCACAACCTAGAGTTAAGGAAGGAATAAACGCATTATAGACATTACCGATACCACCGAAGGTTGCTGGTGAGTTCCAGATGACACGAATTGCTTTAACCATTAATGCAAATTCATCCGCAATCTCCTTAGATTCAGTATGAATTGCAGCTGAGTGACCTAAGCCATTAAAATCAACCATTTGTTTCGCATACATTAAGCCTTCTTGAGTTGATTTGCTTGTAATAAACGCAAGAACAGTACTCAATTTTTCTTTTGTCATTGGTTCTTTAGGACCAATTTCTTTCACGTAAACACCTAGTAGAATCGTTCCTTCTGGAACACTGAAACCCGCTTGTTCCGCAATCCATTTCGCATCTCTACCAACAACTGCTGGATTTAGATTTGCGTCTGGATTACATGCGCCTAAGGTAGACGTTGTATTGAACATGTATTGTTCAAGTTTTGTCTTCTCTTCGTTTGATACAAAGTAAACACCGTATTTCTTGAATAACTCGATGGATTGTTTCTCAATTTCTTTATCCATGATGACACATTGTTCAGATGCACAAATCATTCCATTATCGAATGCCTTTGACATCACAATGTCATTTACAGCTTGTCTTACATTACATGTTTTTTCCATATAAGCAGGAACATTCCCTGCACCAACACCTAACGCTGGTTTACCACAAGAATAAGCCGCTTTAACCATCGCGTTACCGCCTGTGGCTAAGATTGTCGCAACGTCTTTATGATTCATAAGGTCAGCTGTTGCTTCTTTGGAAGGATTATCAATCCATTGAATACAATGTTCAGGAGCACCAGCTTTTACAGCTGCTTCATAAACAACACGTGCTGCTTCACTTGAACAGTTTTGAGCACTTGGATGGAAAGAGAAAATGATAGGGTTACGTGTCTTTAATGCGATTAAACATTTGAAGATAACAGTTGAAGTTGGGTTAGTAACTGGAGTTATCCCAGCAACTACTCCCACTGGTTCTGCTATTTCAGTGATACCAGTCACATCATCTTCACTAATAATCCCGACTGTTTTTAGATGACGCATATGATTAATGACATACTCACACGCAAATAAGTTCTTTGTTGCTTTATCTTCAAATACACCACGTTGTGTTTCTTTAACCGCTAATAATGCTAACTCACCATGTTTATCAAGAGCCGCAACAGATGCTTTAGCGACAATATAATTAATCTTTTCTTGATCTAATTGTAAAAATTCATCTAATGCTTTAACACCTCTATGCACCAACATATCCACTTCATTCACTGCATTCTCGACATTCAATATGTCTTCTAGAACAGATTGCTTTTTCATCGATTTCTCCTTGTGTTATTTTTCACAAGATTAGATTATTCCCTTTAAAATCAACTGTCAAATATATTTGTTATCATTTTCACAAGTAAGCGATTTCAAATTTACATAATTTAATGCTTGTTAAAAAGCATAAAAAAAATACATGAAACTATGTATCTTTTTGTTAATTATTTCACAATCAATGCACACTACCCGTTTATTTTTTTAAGAATGCGAGGATACTTTCCTTCTTTGCTTCACAATCACTCAACCCTAATTCATACATATTTTGAACTTGTTCAAGCGTTGCGCTAAAGCGTTTAGCCCCAAAATCTTTACTTGGTTGTAAGTGTACAACAGACCCTTCTTTTTCTAAAGTACGAACCAATTCCATCTCACGATTATAAACATCTTTGCGTTTTCTAAAATCTTGTAGAAGCGTTTTATATTTTCCATATAACACATCTAATAAAAATTGTGTTATTGGTCCATTATCCTTTCTAACAAAGTTGCTTGGTTTTGTCGTGACTACAATCATCTTATCTACTTTATGTTCAAGAGCTCTTTCAACAGGAATCATAGTAGTGACTCCCCCATCCATAAACCACTCTCCATTGACTTTCACATTGCGTCCTGCAATTGGTAATGTACAAGCAGCTTGTAAAAGTTTGATTTTATCATCAATATCATGTTGATTAAACCATTCTGTTTTTTGTACAGATAAACGATAAATTCCAAATTCAACCAAAGAATCGATACTTCTTAATCGATCCGCTGTCATATTTAATTCTTTCGTAAGAATTTGTTCAAACATATAATTATATCCAACCGGTGTTCCTTCTCTTAAAAAAGCACGCCAGCCCACATTATTAGGATGTACAGAATAATTGACGGATGAATCATGAAGAAGCTTCACATCTTTCATTGCCATACTACAGGCATGCATCGCTCCTGATGATATACCGATGTGAATATCAAATTCAATATTATTTTCAATAAACCAAGCACAAACTCCAGCGGTATACGCACCTCTAAGTCCGCCACCTTCAAGCACAATTGCGGTTTTCATTCTCTTCTCCTATAACAATGTACTAAACATATTTAAAATTGCACGCCACAATTTTACCACAAAATTAACATTCTTCGCTTCCTCATACGTAATCTCAATACACTTAGCTAATGTATCTTTACAATCCTGTACAATATCATTAATACTCGGATCATCAATTATGAGAGCACCACATTCAAAGTGTAAAAAATAACTTCTAAAATCTAGATTGGTCGTCCCAACAATCGCAATACGATCATCCGCTACCATTACTTTTGCGTGTAAGAACCCTGGAAGATATTCATAAATTCGAACACCATTCTGTGTTAAGTATTCATAATTACTTCGAGTAACTGAAAATACATATTTTTTATCTGGAATATGTGGAACCATGATACGAACATCTACACCACTCTTAGCCGCATTGATAAGTGCGATAATGATTTCATATCCAATAACTAAGTAAGGCGTCATGATATATATGTATCGTGAAGCACTATTAATTAAATTAAGGTGCGAGAACTGACTGACAGGTTCTTCATCCGTTGGACTATCCGAAAAGGTTTGAACATATCCCACATTATCGTACTTTTCTGGATTTCCATAATACCAACTATAATCCGATATTTCTTTAGATACATGATCATAAAATTGTAGAAACATTAGACTTAAACTATAGACAGCTTCACCTTCAAATTGAACCGCTACATCTTTCCAATGCCCAAATGGACTGATTCGATTAATATATTCATCCGCTAAGTTCATTCCACCGATAAAACCAATACGTCCATCCACAACCGCTATCTTACGATGATCACGATTATTCATATAGATGGCTAAAATAGGTCTTAATGGATTAAACGCAAAACATTTAATACCACATGCTCTACAATCATCTAAAAACTCATAAGGTAAAGATTTACTACCAGCATCATCATAGATAAGTTTTACATCAACACCTTCTTTGATTTTCTGACATAAAATTTCTTTAATAGTATCCCAAACATATCCTTCTTTAATAATAAAATACTCTAATAGTATAAACTTCTCAGCAGATTTTAATGCATTTACCAATGCCTCAAACTTTGCTTCACCACTGGACAAATAAGTTACTTTAGTATTCTTATAAACAGGAAAGCCTGTATTATCATATAAATATCGTGCTTGCCTAAAGTACTCTTTTTCTGTAATCGAATTCATAATCGTCTGGTCTTGTATTAAGATAGCTTGTCCATTATTTAATTCTTTGATACCAGTTCTTATATCTTTAGGGACTTTACGTCCACCGAACATAAGATAGGTTATTCCACCTACTAGAGGAACTCCAAGAATAAAAATGATCCAAGTCATTTTATACGATGGATTATCATTTTTATTAATAATGTAGATAACGATGAAAATATTTAAACCTTGAATAATGAAATAAAACTCAGTTAACTGAACACTTAATTGATAAATAAGCATGTAAATAATACTTAACTGTAAAAGAATAAGCACACTCACACTTATCGGCTTTTTTACCAAGAAATTAATCAGTCGTTTCATCATATTAGATTCGGTAACTGTGATTGATTGAAAGATTTAAATCTTTTAATATCTCTTCAACCAACTCAATCCTTTCCTTTTCAAGCAATGTATAGGGTTTATGAGCATCAAAGCTGTAGAGGCATTGAACATTATACTGTGAAACGATTTCCCAAAATGGTCGAAATGGATATGGGTAAGCAAGTTTGCCATCATAGGTTGATTTACCATATCGTATACCATTTAAGTTAATTTCTAATGCGACATGGTGTTCTTGAGCTGCTTTCGCAATCATATGAACTGCTTCTTCACATGATTTTGACCAAGAGCGTCGTCCAATCATAAAATAATCAGGATGTGCCACAAATGAGATTAAACCACTTTCAATCGCAGCTTTAACTTGACTCGCATAGACTAATACATCCTCATCGTTTGTAAATTGATCATATGAGTATTTGTCTAAGACTTTATTGTGTTGACCACAGATTAAGTAATCACATCGGTCTAATAACTCTTTATAGTACGCATTATATTCTGGGAAATATTCTAATTCAAATCCTAATTTAACGTCAATTTGATCTTTATACTTAACTTTCAAAGATTCAATACTTTGAATGTAATCTTCCAACTGATCATAATTCATTCTTTCACTTGGATGAATAACATTCTTAAAAGGTATATGGTCACTAAAACCAATTACTTTGAATCCTGCATCGATTGCGGCACGAACATATTGTTCATCGTCACCTGTCGCATGTCCACATCGATCTGTATGTGTGTGATAGTTATAATCCATTATTCACTTTCCTTATTTATTTTGAGTACCATTTCAATGGCTTCCGCAACACTCTTAACGACATAATGAGCACTTTCCTTAATAATTTTATCTGAATGGCTCATCGCAAAGCTATAAGGTGTCACCTGTAACATCGTAATATCATTCATGGAATCACCAATAACCGCAACTTCTGTCGGTTTGTATCCCTTTAACTCCATCAATTCCAATAGCGCATTCCCTTTTGAAATACCTTTAGGCATTAATTCAATATTCTCAAGTCCAGAATAAATAACATCTAATCGGTCTCCATATTCTTTCTCAAAGAAATCCAATAAAATATCTCTTTCTTTTACTGATCTCACCAATCCAACCAACTTATTAAATGGAGGCTTTGATTCATCCTTAATCCATTCTGTTAAAGGCAATTCACTCATATATTTAAATACACCCTGTTTATGTAATTCATAAAAACGCTCATACGGTTCACGATCGACATATTGAAATACATGGTCACCATTCGAGTTAATTCCTAAGAAATTAACTTCCACTGGCGCATTCTTCAATGTTTCTAAAACATCAACCGTATCCTGATGCGTAAGTCCATGATCACATAACACTTCGTTATCAATCACAACATTACATCCATTCATTCCAATCGCATCAATCTGAAAACCAAACTGTTTTTCTAGTATTAAACGATAAAAATGATCTCTTCCACTTGCCATCATGAATCGAACTCCTGATTCATGTAGTTTTAATACTGCTTCATAGTTCTCTAAGCTTATATCTCTAGAATGAATATTCGATTCATTGTATAAAAGCGTCCCATCCATATCACTTACAAATAACTTAATCATACAAACCTTCTTTCTATTAAAATTATGCCTTACACCTATTTTGAATACAAGTCACTTTACAATCGCTTAACAAAAATCGCTTTTTCACGATCTCCTTGGGCATAAAGTACATGATCTTTAGGGACAATCTTGGTCTCAATAAACTCACAACCTGCTAACTCACAGGTACGATATGACGCAATATTATCCGTATTACACGTGATGATAAGTTCTTTCATTTTTAGATAAGAAGCTTGTTTAAAGAGTAACTGACACGCTTTAGCCGCATAATGATGACCTCGATAGGGTACATAAATGGTATATCCAATATGACCTGCTAAATCAAGTGTTTTGGTTTGTCCTAAGCGCAAATCACATCGGCCAACTATACGATTACTATCATGAACTATCACATCATAAACATAGGATAATCCCCATCCATCTGGGTCATTATCCTTATATTTACTGACATATTTTAATTTAATTTCACCGTCATCAAGGTTTGGACTTTTCTTAAAGAACATAGTTATCACGTAAGTCTATTATATCAAAGTTTACAAACCATTTATAGCTTACTTACCCGAATCACCATAATTACTTAAGACTCGAGCAGATGGATCCATAACATCTTTACCTACCCACTCTTTATTTGGCATCCAGAAATCAGTAATAAGATGACTTTGAGACGGAAAATAGTTCTCAAACAAATCTCGATACCATAACGCCTCTTTCGTGAAAGGCGTATTATGAGGATATTTCTTATAAGCATTTTTTACATCATCTTCTGAATATAGTACTTCCGCATGCGCCTTTAAGCGATCGACCATTGAATGTCCAACCGCATCAGAAAAAGCCGCTTTCTCACGCCATAAGATAGATTCAGGAATTAAATCATCCTTTTCAAACGCTTTTCGTAATAAGTACTTCCCTTTACCACTCTTGTTTAATTTCAATTCAGGATCGATGGACATTACTTCTTTCACAAACGCTAAATCTCCAAATGGAACACGCGCTTCAAGTGACCAAGCCGCAATACACCGATCCGCTCTTAGAACATCATATTCATACAATTCTTCGAGTCTCTTTTCACTTTCTTTTTGAAACGCACTCGCACTTGGCGCAAAGTCAGTGTATTTATACCCAAATAGTTCATCACTGATTTCACCTGTTAAGATAACTTTTATGTCTGTTTTTTCTTTGATGTATCGTGATAATAAATACATTCCTAATGAAGCACGAACAGTCGTAATATCATATGTCTCTAAATGATAAATCACATACGGTAAAGCTTCTAACACTTGATCAAACGTCATGGTGACTTCATAGTGTTGACTTCCAATAAAATCCGCAACCATCTTTGCGTATTTTAAATCAATCGCGTCATGTTCCATTCCAATCGCAAAGGTCACAATCGGTTTCTTAGTATAGCGTGCCGCAATTGCAGATACAAGCGATGAATCAAGTCCACCACTTAATAAGTATCCAATAGGTACATCAGACATCATTCTCTTCTTAACAGCTTCCATTAATTTATGTTTAATTTTTGATAATGCAAGTTTCTCATCCGTGATTAAATAACCCACTTCTTTTACATCATGATATCGAATCCATTCACCATCATAATAGATTGTGCCAATTGGGAAAGGCTTAATATCATCACAAATATGAATTAATGCCTTAACCTCAGACGCAAACGCAATTTTACCACTCGATTTTAAATAACCGTAAAACAAAGGTCTAATACCAATAGGATCTCTACCTGCCACAACGATATCCAATTCTTTGTCATAAATCACGAATGCACATTCCGCATCTAAATACGGTCCCATCTTAGAACCATATTCTAAGTATAAAGGTAATAATACTTCACAATCTGAATGTGATGTATAAGGATATTCACTAAATACTTCCTTTAAATAATGTTCATTATAAATTTCACCATTACACATTACGATTAATCGATCTGTAATAAATGGTTGCATACCCTTTTCACTAATATCCATAATCGCTAAACGATGAAACCCAAAGATACCATGTTTATCTTTATGAATAATAGCTTGATCAGGACCTCGATGCGATATAGTATTAAACGCAAACAAAAATTCAGTTTCTTCTAATTCACCTTCACAAAATATTAATCCGCACATGAGCTTTTCCTCCAATAAAAAACAGTCCTGTCCACTAGGGACGAAGACTGTAAGCTCCGCGGTACCACCCTTATTACCTAAAATAGGTCACTTTATCAGGTTCAATCAAACCCTATTCCTATAACGGAGAATTCCGACAAATCCTACTCTAAGTTCAGATCGTAGCTCAAAGGGGTTACAGTTATTAAGATTCCGGTTGGCCTTACACCAGTCCCAACTCGCTTTACGGATGACTTAATACTACATATCCTTTTCGTTGCTTTTTTATAGAATAAACCAAAACAATGAAAATGTAAATATATTTTTCTGAAAATATAAAAATATTCTTTCATTTATCAATAAGTAATAAAAAGAGTCGATTATATCGACTCTAGTTGGGCAATGATTTAATTGTTTATTATTATTCGCCTTGTTCTTCAGCGTATTTCTTCTTATCCCAAGTCATGATGAATGGGTAGT
>JAJZTY010000128.1 GCA_021847325.1 Bacillota bacterium | reverse complement strand
ATCATGCGAGTGCTAAGCTACTTGCGAAGAAAATGGGAACCATAGTTTACGAACTATTACCTCAACTCAATGGTCGTATCCCAAGAGTCTATATACAAAATAACGAAGAAGTCGCATTCATTAATTCTCGTTATCCATCTCCAGTACCAACTTATAATAAATAATGCTGAGTTAATCACTCAGCATTTCTTTTGCTTTCTCGTATTTTTTCAATCGATTCATAACACTCTCATCAACAATCTCAAGTCTTTCAAGCAAACTATTGTGTTCTAAATCTACTTTCTTAACTTTCTTTGCTAATGGGTTTTCTTTAATTCTTTGAATATACTCTTCATATTGCATATTCTTATCATGTGTTAAACATTCTAAAGCCTCAATAACCGATTCACTAAACCCTTCCAACTTTAAATCACAAAATGTAAGATCTGAGTCTTCAATCGTATCGTGAAGTAAAGCTACTATTGTAGATTCTTCATCATCCATTCTTTCAGCGATATAAATCGGATGAAATATATAAGGCATTCCCGATTTATCTACTTGATTAAGATGCGCATTATACGCTATCTTCATCGCTTTCTTTGTTAAGTATGTATATATCATTCTTCCTCCTTAAAATACACATTGATATTCGCTTTACGCGCTTGAGAAGAAAGTTGATTACGAGGGATTGAATAACGAACATGATCTTTTATCATATAGGATCCTACTTGTCTAAACTCAAAATTCACTTGATGTTTAATACATTCATCTCGAATGGATAAAACCCAATCATAATCCAAATCACGTGCCAACTTACCTGCTTCACCACCCACCGTAACTTGCACAATATCCGCATTGAGATACTTATTCAGTTGAATCGGTCCAATTAAAGGCTGACATATAATAAACTTATGTTTGATTGGAAGAGATATAAAAATGGGTAGTCGTTTATCTGCTTCACTTTGATTCTCAACTGAACATCCAACCATCACATGTTGGTAATTCTCTTCAAAATCAGTAGGACAGACTGATTTAAATCGATGAATACGTTTTGTAAGAAACAAGAACCTTAAATCACTTCTTTCTTTGATCATTGCCCAAACTTCATCTCGCCAAACATCTGCCTCTTCAATAAGGAAATCACTACTAAAACACAAATAGACGAGTTGATTGGATTTCATCACATACTCGCCTTTTTTATTTCGTCGCACCAAACGATCAAACTGTTCAGTCTTCACAATACAGTTTGTATCTATCCCTTTTCTTGAATCCGCTGAATGGATATAACAGTTCTTACATCCTTCAGAGATTTTATGACAACCACGCCAAGGATTATACAGTGTCATGACTTTCCTTTTCAAAATTAAAACGTTTCGCAATCATCTTTGCGCAAGCTTTAGCACTTAAATAACTATTATCAATCTTTATATAGTTTTCAAATGGAATCTCACCATCACGACTCACAATACGATAATTCGTGGACGCATGCATCACACGTTGATTGGAAGCCTCTAAATCACGCTTCGATGGTTTATGTTTTAATCGATTCTCAGTCGCATTACGAACCAATCGTATTTCAAGAGGCGCAATCAACTCAACATAATAGAGTTCTGCCCCTTGTTTCTTAAAGATTTCACTTACATGATTCACATAATCCCAATCACTTTGTTGGTCAAATGCCCACATGTAAGTAAAAATCAATCCTTCATTCTGCGATTCCGCAAAGGATTCAAACATAACTTCTCTAAGCTTTGCGACTACATTCGCATCATAATACCCAAACACATCAATAACCATCTCTATGGTCATATGATTATGAAAGAGTCTCAAGTTGGTCATCTTCATTAATTCTTGACCCACTGTCATCTTACCTACAGCCGCATCCCCAAATATCATGACTAACTTCATACACTTCCCCCTATTATTTTATTTGTGCTATAAAACGTTCTGTTAATTGTTTCTCATCTGGAATATTAAATTTTCCTAAATGAATGGACGGCTTTGTCTTACCATGAAAATCACTGCCTAAGGTCATGATTAAATCATGTTCAAGCGCTAATGCATGATAATGTTCTATGACTTCAGGTGAATGATAACTACTATAGACTTCTACCCCAATAACACCTTTATCGATAATTTTCTTAAATACATCTACGTTTGTTTTTATATTATTGCCAGGATGCGCTAATATCGCAAATCCACCTGCATCATTAATCATTTGAATAATCTCATCAATCGTTCTAAATTGTATTGGATAATACGCCACTTTACCTTGAGCACAATAATCCCAATAGAAATTAACGAGTGGATTCTGACTTCTCGATCCCCCTTCACGATATGGAACAAGAAGTTCATTATTATCATTTTTCGAATCTTCTAATGCGACTTCCGCAATCATTTCTCCTGTAATAACGCCATGAATCTGAACACGATTGAGTGCTTCATCCTCTAAATGAATCCCTAACTCACGAATCTTATTGACCACAAACTGAGAACTATTTCTCTCTTGTGTTAATATTTCTTCTTCATACGCATCAAATGCAGGATGATTTGGGTTAATTCCATAGCCTAATACATGAAGATTAATCCTATCAATATGACAATCCAATTCGACAGCTGGGATTAATTTCATTCCATATGCATCCGCAATGGGTTTTGCGATTCGAAACGCTTTTGTGGAATTATGATCCGCAAGTGCGACAATCTCTAATCCTGCTTCATGACACATTTGAATAATAGTTTCTGGTGAATAAGTCCCATCATTACTGATGGTTGTATGCATATGTAAATCAATTTTATTCATATTAAGCCTTTCTATCCTGTTTTAAGATAAAGCCCATTAAACAGGTCTTTAATGTTTCACTTTGTTCAAAGATTGTCACATGTCCGCAATCCGGTAGTAAGATAAATTCACTCTGTTCGATGTGTTCATAAAGAATTCTTGAGAACTTAGGCCGTTTGAGTAAATCATCTTCACCACATATGATAAGAGTTGGACATTTAATTTCATGAAGTCGATGCGTAAAGTTAACTTCTTGTAAGAATGTATCGTATAAACTGATTTGACCTAAGAGATAATCTTTACCTAAACTCGGTATTGCCTTAGCTCGCGCATTGAGTGCATCTTTATTTTTACTTAAGTACGACTCCCCATAAATACTCGGCAACATTCCCCTAAAGAAAGCTTCTCCATCATTACTTAGACACATTATTCTCCATGATTCCACAAATCGTCTTAATACTTCGTCAATTTCACTGACCCCATCAATTACCGTTAAGGACAATACACTCTCAGGATACGTCATCGCATAAACCATGCCTACTTCTGATCCATAAGATGTCCCAATGATATGAATTCTCTTAATATTTAATGACTCATATAATGCCTTTGCCTCTACACAATGATCATGAAAGGTATAGGGTCCTTCTGGTTTAGACGATAAGAGTTGTCCCTTAAAATCATGACAAACGACTCTATAGCCTAATCGTACAAAGGGTTCTACATGCATCTTCCAACTACTCATAGAAGCCATAACCCCATTCATAAACACAATGGCTGTATCTAGACTTGAATCCCCTAAATCTTCATATGCAATATTGATATTATTGATGGTAAATTTTGACATAGATTCCTCCATTGTCTCTTTTTTTATTTTACCTTATTTAAGCACATTAAGTAAAAAAGAATCCATTATTCTGGATTCTTTCGAATAAAATCATCTAATCTATTCTTTAATTCAATCGCATCATTCAACTCAATATTCAAACTTTGAACGATTGATCGCGGAATATCTTTCGCTTTTTCTTTTAAGTTAATGCCTAACTCCGTTAATTCAATGGAAATCATTCTTTCATCGGATTGAGAACGAACTCGTTTTAAATATCCTTGTTTCTCTAACTTCTTGATTAAAGGCGTTAATGTGCCTGAATCAAGCATGAGTCTTTCACCTAATTCTTTAACACTTATCATATCCTTTTCCCATAGAACCAATAAACATATGTATTGAGTATAGGTAATATTGAGTGGATCTAAAAATGGTTTGTATTTACGTATGATTGTTCGAGCAGACGTATAAAGGGAAAAACATAATTGAACATCTAATTTTAATGGATCAAACATTAGATTAGCTTTTCAATATGGCCCTTAATATCTTCTGGCTTAAACGTTGGCGCAAATCGAGCTACGACTTTCCCCTCACGATCCACTAAGAACTTCGTAAAATTCCATTTAATTGAATCTCCTGTAAAGCTTTGTTTTAAATCACTAAGTACTTTCTTAAATCCATGAGCTTTTTCATCTTCATGCTCTGTTGGGGCTTCTTGTCGTAATAATTTGAACAATGGATCCGCATTCTCCCCATTCACTTCTACTTTAGCGAATGTCTTGAAAGTTGTGCCAAACTTCATTTGACAGAATGACGCAAGTTCTTCATCCGTTCCTGGTGCTTGATTCATGAATTGATTACATGGAAAATCCAAAATTTCAAATCCTTTATCTTTGTATTCTTTGTATAAACTTTCTAATCCATCGTATTGCGGTGTAAAACCACAACCACTTGCG
>JAJZTY010000127.1 GCA_021847325.1 Bacillota bacterium | reverse complement strand
CTTTACTCTTATAGAACTTCTCCGTTTGTCTCGATAACGTTCTTATACCAGAAATAACTATCTTTCTTATAACGATTGAGTGATCCATTTTGTGTTTCATCTTGATCGACATAGATGAATCCATAACGTTTTTGATAACCATTCAACCAACTTAAGAGGTCTGTACATGACCATGTACAATATGCCCAAACTTCAGAACCATCATCTACTGCTTTCTTTAACTCTTCAATATGAGCTTTAAGATATGCGATACGATATGGATCATGGATTGACTTATCTTCTTCTAACTTATCAAATGCGCCTAATCCATTTTCAGAGATTACGATTGGTAAATCATAACGGCTCGTAATGGTACGGCAGCACATTCTTAAGCCCATAGGGTCTATCGTCCAATCCCAATCGGTTGTTTGAAGGAATGGATTCTTTGTGTCTTTGAATAATCCTGGAATACCAGAAGACTTCGCAGTTCCCTTTTGACCTGTTGTATTCATTTCAGTTGCTAAACCAACTCCATCAATTGGATTGTGTTCGACCACGGTTGTTTGATAGTAGTTTACACCCATGAAATCAACTTTTGAGGCAGCTTCCTTCATAATTTCAGAATCGCCTTCCAATAATTGTGGCTCCATTCCCAACGACTTTAAGTAATTAAAGCTTGCCTTTGGATAACGACCATAACCATAGACATCCATCCACCAATAGTTACGAAGATCATCATAATCTTCTTTTGCCATCGTGTTTAATGGATTACAATCCAAGGCATAACTCGGTCCATACGCAAAGCTAGCACCGATATTTCCATTTGGGAATAATTTCTTATATTCAATGACAGAATAAGCATGTGCCATATTCGCATGATGATTCACTTGGAAGAATGTCTTCATATCATTGACTTTTCCTGGAGGATGCATTGCTAACATCCAACCCAATGAAGTAAATACGTTTTGTTCATTCATGGTAATCCAATATTTCACTTTATGACCATAACGTTTGAATAGAGTAACCGCATAATTGACATAGTCATTAACAATCTTACGATCTTCCCAACCATTGTATTCTTGTATGAGTGCTAATGGTAAATCCCAGTGATACACAGTAACCATTGGCTCAATTCCATACTTTAAACATTCATCAATTAAATCATCATAGAATTGAAGTCCTTTTTCATTGACTTCACCATTCCCATTTGGATAGATGCGTGCCCATGCGATACTGAAACGATAGGTTTTTAGACCCATTTCTGCCATCAAACGTACATCTTCTTTATAACGATGATAATGATCAACGGCTAAATCACCATTTGTACCTTTGTAGGTTTTACCAGGAATACGAACAAATTCATCCCAGTTTGTTTTACCTTTACCATCTTCATTCCAAGCACCTTCAACTTGATACGCAGCGGATGCGGATCCCCATAAGAAATCTTTTGGGAAACCTTTAGAATCTTTAAAATACATTCAGTTTTTCCTCCTTTATGAACTCTTTAGTTCGAGTATAATGTCACGCAATTCGGCAGCTCTTTCGAAATCCAATACTTTCGCAGCTTCATGCATTTCTTTTTCAAGTGATAATATAAGTTCTTCTTGAGCTTTGCGATCAAATTTCTGACGTTTTGTAAGATATTCTTTCGCCATTTTCTGAGTTTCTTTACCACGAATAACATCATGAATCTCTTTGATAATTGTGGTTGGTGTTATATTGTGTTCTTCGTTATAGGCGATTTGAATTTCACGTCTACGATTTGTTTCTGATATCGCTTTTTCCATCGAATCTGTCATCTTATCCGCATATAATATAACTTCACCATTGGAGTTACGTGCTGCACGCCCTATCGTTTGAATCAATGAACGATGAGAACGTAAGAATCCTTCTTTATCCGCATCTAAGATACAGACTAGGGATACTTCAGGCAAGTCTAAACCTTCACGTAATAAGTTAATCCCTACTAGCACATCATATTTACCACGTCTTAAATCTCTTAAGATTTCAATACGTTCAAATGTTTTAACTTCATGGTGTAAGAATACGACCTTTAAATCAATACGCTTTAAATAAGCACTTAACTCTTCTGCCATTTTGACAGTAAGAGTAGTAATTAAGGTTCTCTCATTACGTGCAATACGAACATTGATTTCATGAATGATGTCATCAATCTGTCCCTGAGATGGTCGAATTGTGACTTTTGGATCGAGTAGTCCAGTAGGACGAATAATTTGTTGGACAACTTCATGATTCACTTGTTCAAGTTCATAATCACCAGGCGTTGCGGAGACATAGATAACTTGATTAATAATCTTTTCAAATTCATCAAATCGCATCGGACGATTCTCTAAAGCACTTGGTAATCTAAACCCATATTTAACCAAGGTTTCTTTACGAGCACGATCCCCATTAAACATTCCACGCGTCTGTGGAATACTAACATGCGATTCATCAATCACAAGTAAATAATCATCTGGGAAGTAATCAAATAAGTTAAATGGTCTTTGGCCTGGTTCTCTTCCATCAATATGCATGGAATAGTTTTCTATCCCAGAACACATGCCTAATTCTCTGAGTGCTTCTAAATCATATAGTGTACGTTGTTCAAGACGTTGTTTCTCAACGAGTTTATTTTCTGATTCTAATTCATTCAAACGTTGGTGTAACTCTCTTTCAATCTTGTCACACGCGATACGCATTTGTTCCTTCGAACGAGTATATTCATTCGCTGGGAAAATATTATAAACAGAGTATGCATTTAGTATCTTGCCTGTTACTCGATCCACTTCAGTGATACGTTCGATAATATTATCAAATAGTTCAATTCTGAGGTTGTATTGGTCTGTATAGCCAAGAGATACTTCGATACTGTCTCCAACCACTCTAAATGTACCACGTTTCAATTCCATGTCATTCCGAGCATATTGACGGTCCACGAGTTTTCGAATGAGTTCTTTACGATCAATCGTTTCATTTTGATGAATCGAAAAGAATAATTCACGATATAAGCTTGGATCACTAGACGCATAGATACATGCGACAGATGCGACGACAATCGTATCTCTACGCTCTAATACCGCATTAAGAGAAGACATTCTTAACATATCTAACTCTTCGTTAATCATGGCGGTCTTTTCAATATAGGTATCTGATTTTGGAATATAAGCTTCAGGTTGATAATAATCGAAATTGGACACAAAGTATTCCACTCGATTATTAGGGAATAGTTCTTTAAATTCAGAATAGAGTTGTCCAGCTAAGGTTTTATTGTGGACAAATACTAAGGTTGGTTTATTCACTTGTGCAATCACATGTGAAACGGTAAATGTCTTACCAGTTCCTGTTGCGCCAAGTAAAACCTGCGCTCGTTTATTCTCATTAAGTCCCTTTACGAGTGCTTCGATTGCGGCAGGTTGATCGCCTGTTGGTTTGAATGGTGATACCAATTCAAATTTGTTAGTCATTAATTAACTCCAATGCTTTCTTGAGTTGAACATCCTTCTCACTCTTTTCCACATTCCAAATACGTACAACTTCTGATCTTAATTTATCCAATAATACTTTATTAATGATAGGTTCATCTTCTAATTTATAATCACGAATATACGCTTCTAAAGCACTTAATGTTTTTGAAGAGAAATAACCATCAGTACGGTCTACATTATAGCCTAAGAAATCAAGCGCTAATTGAGCATCTTGAACGGACTCATCTACTGTATCAATTCCATACACTTCATCTTCGGTTAATTGAGTAAAGATTTCATGCATAACAGGATGTAAATCAACAACTACATCTGGATTAATTCCTACTCCATTAATATGATTCCCATTTGGTGTTAACCATTCCGCAACGGTATACTTTAATGCGCTTCCATCAGAGAAAGCATGTTGTTGCTGAACAGTCCCCTTACCATAGGTTGTTACACCTACGATTGTCGTATCGATATTTTCTTTAATTGCAGCTGTTAAAACTTCAGATGCAGAGGCTGAATTTTCATTGACTAATAAGATAATTTCTTCAAAATCAATCAGTATATTTCCTCTTGATTTTGATACTAATTTTTCACCACTATAAATTTCTTGTTGGATTAAAATACCATCTTTTGGTACAAACATACTTCCAATATCTTCTAAAGCAGTTAAATATCCACCACCATTATCCCTTAAATCAATAATGATATCTTTCGCATTCTTTTCTTTAAACAACTGCATATATTGTTCAACTTCAGAGCCTGTATCCTCTCCAAATTGATAGATTTCCAAATAAGCTGTATCTTCATCAATCATCTTACCAAAAGCAGTATTCTTAATCACACCACGTGTAATTTCAAGTGTCACAACTTCTTCACCACGTTGAAAATCGATTGTCACAACTGTGTTCTCTTCACCTCTAACTCGATCAACTAAATCATCCGATGTTAAGCCTTGTGTGCTTACTCCATCGACTGTCTTAATGATATCTCCAGGTAATACACCAGCTTTTTCAGCAGGAGATCCAATAAAGACTCTTTCTATAATAAAGGTCCCATTATTATCAAAATAAGATACACCAATCCCTACGAAATTACGATTTATTGCTTCAGTAAAAGCAGTGACCTCTTCCGCATTCATGTAACTG
>JAJZTY010000126.1 GCA_021847325.1 Bacillota bacterium | reverse complement strand
CAATAGGAATTCAAATTATTGATGGATTAGATATTCCAATTAAATAGTATTTCTTGGGTAATAAATATGAACATAATTGCATATGGATTTACATTGTTAGTTTCTCTTCTATTACCATTATTCATATGTATTTATTTAATTATTCGATCAAAATCATACTTTAAACCAATTTTAGTTGGAGTTTTAACATTTCTAATCTTCCAAGTATTTACCAGAATCTATATTCTTCAGGTTATATTACCAACTCAAGTTTGGTATATTCTCTTCACCTATGATTATCCAATATTATATGCATTCTTACTTTCTTTAACGGCTGGTTTATTTGAAGAAATCGGACGATATATTATGATGAAATATATATTAAGAAAGATGGATATTAAAAAGGCTTTGGCTTTTGGTCTTGGTCATGGTGGAATTGAAGCTATATTATTTGTTGGGATTGCTTTGGTTTTAACAAACCCGATGCTAATTGATTCTCAACAACTTCTAATGAGTGGTTTAGAAAGATTTAGTGCAATTATCTTTCACTTAGGCTTTTCAGTGTTGGTATATCAAATGATCTTCAAGAGTAAAAAATTCAATCTTTTATATGCAATAAGTCTACATACTTTAGTGAATTTTGTCTCAGTAGTTTTAATGATGAATGGTGTAAATATGTGGATAATTGAAGGTGTTTTATTTTTCTTTGCGATTATAATGATAATTTTTATAAAATCTCAATGGAGGGAAGCATAATGAAACGTTTAATGCTTATCGTTAGTATTCTACTTTTAACAGCTTGTAGTAGTAATAAAATACCTGATGGGTTTAATGAGAATGATTTAAACCAAAAAGCAGAAGAAATCATTAACTTATTAAATGAAAATAATGTTGATGAAGTGTATGCGATGTTTAGAACAGATGTACAAGCAATGATAAAACTTGAAGATTTAGAAGTTATTATTCAAGATAAGTTTAATCAAGTTGGCACTTTTAAAGAAATCTCACAAGTCGCTATAACGGATACGAAGGATCCTAACACGTCAGAAGTATATGCAGTAGTGATAGTCAGTTCTGATCATGAAAAAGGAAGAACAACCTATACATTGAGTTTTAATAAAGAGTTAGAAATTGTTGGTTTCTTCATCAAATAATAGTTTCAACTTTGTTATTTTGAAATATCAATAAAATTGATTATATTACAATATCTATCAAGTAAAATACCTTGACACTTGATGTGATTAAGACTATAATAACAATCGGCACTTTATGCCAATGTAGCCCCGGAAACTACAATTGGTTAGGAGGAAATTCATTATGCGCCAGACAACCATGGCAAAACCAAATGAAGTCGTTCGTCAATGGTATATCGTTGATGGAACAGGTTTAACATTAGGTCGCTTAGCATCAGAAGTTGCTACAGTATTAAGAGGTAAACATTTACCTACTTACACACCTAACGTTGACACGGGAGATTTTGTAATCATTATTAATGCGGACAAAATTGTCGTCACCGGAGATCAAGACGAAAAGAAGAATTACTATAGTCATTCACAATATGCAGGTGGATTACGCGTACGTTCTACCAGAGTTATGCGTCAAAACTATACTGTTGAATGGGTAGAAAAAGCTGTTCACGGCATGTTACCTCATACACGTTTGGGTAACAAACAACGTAAACATGTATTTGTTTACAAGGGTGCTGATCACCCACATGCGGCTCAACAGCCAAAAGAATTAAAAATTAAGGGTTAGGAGGAAACATGGTCGCTAAGAAAAAGAAAGCCGTCGTTACTTATTTAGGTACAGGACGTCGTAAATCATCTGTTGCACGTGTCTATTTGACTCCAGGTACAGGTATCATTTTAGTAAATGATAAGACTTTGGACGAATACCTACCACTTGAAACATTAAGAATGGTTGTTCGCTCACCGTTAGTATTAACTGAAACACTTTCTACTTTTGATGTTAAAATCAATGTACAAGGTGGTGGATACACTGGTCAATCCGGTGCTATGCGTCACGGTATTACTAGAGCACTTATGGAAGTTTCTGCTGATTACCGTCCAGCTTTAAAAGCTGCTGGTTTCGTTACACGTGATCCACGTGCTAAGGAACGTAAGAAATACGGTTTAAAAGGCGCAAGAAGAGCTCCACAATTCTCAAAACGTTAATCGATACAATTATCAATTACTCAAGAACTTCCTTATGGGAGTTCTTTTGTATATTTATGAGTTTATAGTTTAACTAGGCGTATAATATTTTTGTGAGGTATGTATGAACTTTAATGATGAAGCGAAAGAGTGGGATACTGAGAGACGTATTAATCGAGCTAAGCAAATAGCGGATTTTCTTAAAAGTAAAATCAATTTTGATAATAAAAGTATAATGTTAGAATTTGGATGTGGTACAGGATTGATTAGCAATCATTTCTTAGATTATTTCTCAAAAATTATTGGATATGATCAATCTGATAAGATGTTAGAAGTATTTAACAAAAAGTTTTTAGAAGAGAAAGATAGAGTTATTGGCATTAATAACATAGTTGAATTAAATTCTGAAGTTGATATAGTAATAAGCTCTATGGTGTTTCATCATATTGAGGATATCAATCAATCATTAAATGATATAAAGAAAGTATTAAAGAAACATGGTGAACTAATAATAGTTGATCTAGATTTAGATGATGGAAGTTTCCACAGTAATGAAATTGGATTTAAAGGACATAATGGATTTGACCGAGATTTATTTGTAAAACAACTAAGTTTAAATGGATTTAATACAATTCAAGTTGGAACAGTTCTACAAGATAAGAAAATACTTAGTAATAAAGAAATTTCGTATAGTTTATTTTATGTTCATGCGATTAAAATCGATTAAATTGTTTTCATGAAATGCTTATTTTAATTGGATTTTCACAATTATAAAAAATATTAATTTCACTTAATTTTCCTATACAAATGTTATTGACATACTAGATTAGTTTTGATATATTTATATGGCATCGATTGTGGAATGGGCCTGTAGCTCAGGTGGTTAGAGCGCACCCCTGATAAGGGTGAGGTCGTTGGTTCGAGTCCATTCAGGCCCACCATCGATAGTTGGGGTTTTAGCTCAGTTGGGAGAGCACCTGCCTTGCACGCAGGGGGTCATCGGTTCGAGCCCGATAAGCTCCACCATATTAACAAATAAGCCACTCTCGAGTGGCTTTTGTTATATTTAGAGGGAAATTATGCTTAAGTTAAAAGAAAATAAACAGTTTTATCTCCACGTTCTTGCGATAGCAATTCCTTTTATGTTGCAACAACTCATTACGTCTTCTGTTAACCTATTAGATAACCTTATGGTTGGCCAATTAGGTGATGCGGCTATTGCTGGGGTTGCGGCAGCCAATCGTTATTATATGATTGCGAATTTCGGTATATTTGGTGTTGGTGGTGCTATGTCTATCTTCTTAGCTCAATATTTCGGGGCAAAAGACGAAGAACATGTAAAACAAACATTCAGATATGGAATCATTAGTGCTTATGTAATTGTTGCTCCATTCATTCTGTTAGGATTCTTGTTTCCAAATCAAATTCTAGGATTCTTTACAAAGGATCTTGAAGTTATTCAAATGGGAACAGATTATTTGAAATTAGCTATTTTAACGTATATTCCTATGGCATTATCTATGACTATTGGGAATGCGATGAGATCTTTAGGTGAAACTAAAGTTCCAATGTATTCTTCGATTGCGGCAATACTTACGAACGCTTTCTTTAACTATGTATTAATCTTTGGTCATTTTGGCTTCCCAGCACTTGGTGTTGCAGGGGCAGCGTATGGTACAATCATTGCGCGTATCGTTGAATTGGCTATTTTCTTAGTTGTGACAAAACGTATGGATTTTATGTTTAAAACAGCTGTACATGATTTATTTAAGATATCTAGAAAATTAGTAAAAGCAATGACAATTAAAGCTGTTCCGTTAACCGTTAATGAAATATTTTGGTCGAGTGGAATGAGTATCTTATTTATGTTCTATAGTACGCGTGGAAAAGAAGTTATGGCAGGTATGTCCATTTCTGGTTCTGTTGCGGATTTATTCTTTACGTTGTTTGGTGGTATGGCAGTTGCGACGACTGTTGTTGTATCACAAGTATTAGGGGCCAATAAACTTGATGAAGCAAGGGATAACGCTTATAAGATGATTCGTTTCTCGCTTATGCTTGCGGTTGCGTTAGGTATTCTAATGTTTGGCTTCAGTTACATTGCGCCTAATTTCTATAATGTTTCTGATTATAGTCGTGAAACTGCGACAACATTCCTTCGTATTATGTCTTTTATGTTTTGGATCTATATGACCAATGCTCAATGTTTCTTTATCTTACGAGCTGGTGGTGATACTAAATCTACATTACTTATGGATTCAGTCTTTATGTGGGTTGTTAACTTACCTGCGGTAGGTTTAGTTACTTATTTAACGGGTTGGAATGTATATGCTTTATATTTAGTTGGTCAATCAACTGATTTCTTAAAATTAGTTGTTGCATATGGTTTAGTTCGTAAGGAGAAATGGGTTAAAAATTTAGCTCATACGCATGAAGAAAATTTAGTTGTATTAGATGATTAAAAATGTCAAAAATCTCTTGAAATGTGTTTAT
>JAJZTY010000125.1 GCA_021847325.1 Bacillota bacterium | reverse complement strand
ATATAGTTCATACTAAAATACTATCACTAATATGCAAAAAAATATAGGACTAATCATATTATCGACATTATGTATTAAATATTGTGCATTTTTCGATAATCTTCAAGACTCATTTTAGATGGATAATATTTTAAAATTGATTCAAGTTTAATAGGATTACGCATAATTTCCTCAATCCCCGATAACAATACATAGGCAGGATAGACTAAAGCTTCCTCAGAATTAGCCATACAGAAATTCTTACCATGGACTAAACCGGCACATCCAGAGAATCCTAATTGAATGGTAGGTTTAAACAATGATAAATCACCCATATCACCTGCCGCAAACGATTTTTGATTGTCTACGATTTGATTTAAAGGAATTATATCTTCAATAAAAGGAAGTAAAATATCACTTAGTTCTCTGGATTGAATCAAAGGCATATAACCCATGCGATCTTCAATCTCAACTGTTGCGAACAAAGCTTCTGCACAATGTTTCGCAATATGATTCAATTTCTGATTAAGTTCTAATAAACGTTCTGGATGAATGGATCGTACATAACCCTCAAGAATGGTATCTGATGGGACAGAGTTAACACTATGACCTCCATTAGTTGTGATTAAATGCAAACGAATTCGATCCTCTTCTAAGAATGTTTCACGGTATAATGCGAATGCATTCTGAGTAAGAATTTGTGCATTCAAGGCATTAATTCCCATATGTGGCATTACAGCCGCATGTGCTGCTTGTCCTTTAAAATGGAATTTCTTATAGATAAATCCACTCAATGATGCATTCACTTCCATAGAAGGAACCTTTGTTTCACCCATCGTATGTACCGATAAGAAACAATCCACATCCCTAAACGCATCCATAAGGATAAGATTCTGTTTACCCGATAATAATTGAATTTGATTCTCAGCTTGTAGTTTTAGACGATAATCCATATCCACAAACTCTTCTGCCGCAATAAAGTAACACGTCAATGTCCCATTTGGCTTATTTTGATAATCATTCCATAGTTTAAATACATGAGAAAGAATGGTGGTTTGAAGATGATGACCACAAGCGTGTGCAGCTCCATCTTTGCCTGCATTTGGATGGTCTAATACGACTAATGCGTCCATTTCCGCAACGAGTCCAATATGTGGTTTTCCCTGTCCAATTTGAACAGAGAATCCACTTAATCCAAAGTCTTGATGAATCGATATATTATTTGAATTTAGATAATCAAGAATGATTTTACGTGTTTCAGACTCTTTAAAACCGAGTTCAGGATGATTGAATAGAATACGTTCCATAGACTCTAATGATTTTTTCTCTGTGTCTAGTTTATTTTTCCAATGGTTCATAGTTTTTCCTCTTTTATTAGTTTAACATTATCCATCTAAAAACATTACTTATGTAATGTTCAAAGTTTGATTAATTTGGTGTAATTTCTGATTAAACAAAGTTGATTCAAGATCACATTCATCTTTTAGTTGTTTAAGATCATAATCTACTAAATGTTTATTATTTACTTTTTGAATACCGTCAACCCAAACAGAATGGACATTAGAGGCATTAGCGCTATAAACAAGTAATGAATAAGGATCGTGATTCGGATACATATTCACTGAATCAGTTTCGATTAAAACAAGATCTGCTTTCTTGCCCACTTCAAGTGATCCAATAAGATGATCTAAATGTAAAACTGATGCACCACCCATTGTGGCAAGTTGTACAATCTCTTTTGCAGGAAATAGTTTACGATCATGATGATGTACTTTGTGACATTTTGCGACAAGGTTCATTTGGACAAATAAGTCTAAAGTGTTACCACTTGATGGACCATCTGTACCAAGTCCTACACGAATACCCTGTTCAATAAATGATTTGAGTGGAGCTATTCCTTTTGCGGCTTTGATATTTGCGCCGATACAATGTGCAATGCCTACATTATGTTGGCTTAATAATTCAATATCATGATCAGTTGGATGAATGGTATGAACTGAGATAAAGTTTGAGTTCAACAAATGAATCGAATTCAAGAATTCAATTGGAGTTGTATTATGTTCTCTAAAATGAGCCATTTCATCATCCATCTCAGCCACATGCATACAAACGAGTGCGTTATGTTTCTGGGTATAAGCTTTAAGATCAATCAATGTTTTCTTCGTCAGTGTTGTCGTTCCATGAGGGCCAAATGCTGGAATGATTCTAGGATGATTAACCCATTTCTCATAGAATGTCTTCGCTATATTAAATCCTTCACGCTCATCCTCAGCATCACACATGTTTTGATTAACGATGGTTTGCGCAACCAAGGCACGAATTCCCATAGAATCATAGACCTGGGCTAGTGCATCAGAATAATAATACATGTCCATGACTGTAGTAACACCTGATAATAAGCTTTCTGCCACCCCAATTTTTGCGGCTGAAACGGCTAATCTCTGAGTCATTGCCTCTTTTTCTAATGGAAATAAGAATCGTCTTAATCGATCTGGTAAATCATCTTGTAGCGATCGAAAAGGAATCATAGATAGATGAGTATGCGTATTAACCATACCTGGCATTAGGATTCCATTTTTTCCATCAATACAGATATCATAGGGAACATCTTCGTTAATAGCGATGATTCGATCATTTTCAAAAGTAAGAGAACTATTTGTGTAGATATGTTGTGCTAAATCACAACACAGTAGTGTTACATTTTCAATTCTTGTCTTCATGTTTAAATACCCCACATGTTTCTCGTATAACAAGTTTTACGAATGAATTCTCAGTGTAATCATCGATTGAACGATTCTCAATCTTTTCGATTAGTTCAATGGTCGCATCCCATCCTAAGGCATATCGATTAGGATTAACACTGGTTAATCCTGGATTTAGATATTGGTTGGTATCGATATCATCGTAACCAATGACACTGAAGTCATGTGGGACAGATATGTTGAGTTCTCTAAGGGCTTTAAGTGCGCCATAAGCAATTAAATCATTACCGCAAACAATAGCACTTGCCTTTGTGTTCTTTAGTAATGGAAATAATTCATTATAGCCAGCTTCTGCGGTAAATCCTGTAAGAAATAGACTATTCTTTGGATTTGGATGAATCCCCTTGTCTTTAAGTGCTTCTTGATAGCCAAGAAGACCATGTTGGGAATGATTATACACACTCGGGCCTGTCGCAAATAGGATATCCTTATGGCCTAAGTCTAAAAGATATTGAGTTGCGACATAACTTCCTTCATTATTTAGACTCAGTTTTGTCTCATTGATATAGTTTTTCTTATTGCCTGTTACGAAACAATAAGGAACATTTAGTTTTAGTTGATTGTTCTTAATCTTACGCTCAATCTGCAAACCCGATAATACAATTCCATCAATATGACGAGATTGTAACGATCGAACATAGTTAACTTCTTTTTCTAAGATATTATCCGAATTACAGAAGACCAATGAATAACCATATTTATTGGCACAATCTTCACATCCTCGAATGACATCCGTAAAGAATGGATTTCGAACATCAGGAATCATAAGTGCAATTAGCTTCATTTGTGCGTTTCGCATACTTTGAGCCAGTATGCTTGGATAATAGTTTTCTTGTTCAATAATTGCTTTGACACGTGAAATCGTATTCTGACTTAGGTCGTGATCCTTCCCATTCAGAATTTTTGAAACTGTCGTAATGGATACTCCAGATAATTGTGCGATTTTTTTGATTGTTGCTGGCATAGTTTTAGTTAAGCGTTTACACTCTTAACACTATCTTACTTAAGTGTGAGAATTTATGCAATTGATTTTATACCTATTTTAAGTGTATTAAATCGATTTAGGTTATCGATTTAAATAATTTCAGTTTTCATATTAAAACAATTGACAGTTAAAATTGTAATCGTATACAATGAACTAAAGTGATGTATATCTTTAATTTTTCAATCAACTTAAAGTAGGAATGTTTGTAAACTGAAAGCGTTTACTTAGGTTATACTATAGTTGAGGAATTGAAGATTAATCTCTCGATCATTTATTCAAAACAAGGAGGAACAATAAATGAAAAAATTAGCTTTAGTTTTACTATCGCTTATTCTTCTTGCGGCATGTGGCACAGCTGCTCCGGAAGAAGAACCAGAAGCAAAGGTTTTTAAAGTTGCTTTATTAGTTGGTGAATTAGGGGACTTGTCCTTTAATGATTCTGCTGCACGTGGTGTTAAACAAGCAGATGAAGAATTTGAAGATGTAGTTGTTGATATCGTTGAATATGGTGTAGCAGTTGATAAATATGAATCTTCTTTATTAGATACAGCTGACAAAGGTTATGACATGATCTTTACAAGCTCAACATTACAAGAATATGTTGAAGCTAATGCGGCTGAATTCCCAGATACAGTATTTGGTGTATTTGATACAGAAATCGATTTCTCTAAGGGTGGATTAGACAATGTTTACGGTATCATCTATAAAGCAAACGAAGCTTCTTTCTTAGGTGGTTACTTAGCTGCTAAATTATCTGAAACTGGCGTTATTTCATTCTTAGGTGGTATGGATATTCCTGTTATCTCTGACTTCTTAGTTGGTTATATCCAAGGTGCTCAATTAGCTAATCCTGATGTAAAAGTTGCGATTACTTATGCTGGTAGCTGGAGTGATTCTGCTAAGGGTAA
>JAJZTY010000124.1 GCA_021847325.1 Bacillota bacterium | reverse complement strand
TATCCGCCACAATATGCCCTGCCTCTAACGCTATTGTACGTTTCTTATATTGATTAACAATTCCTATATCATGAGTAACCATAAGGATGGTCGTTTTTTCTTCTTGATTAATTCGTTCCAACAATTGGATAATTTCTCCAGATTTCTGTGGATCTAAATTTCCTGTCGGTTCATCCGCAATTAAGATACGTGGTTTATTCGCGATTGCTCGTGCGATAACAGCACGTTGTTGTTGACCACCCGATAATTGATTTGGATAATGACTCGACTTCTCACTCAAATCAACTAACTGTAAAACCTCACGTACTCTTTGACGTGCTAGTAATGGATTCATATTGGTAATTTCTAATGCATACATTACATTTTCAAAAACCGTTTTAGAGGGAAGAAGTTTAAAATCTTGGAACACAACGCCAATATGTCTACGATAATAAGGTATTTTACCGTGTCTTAATTGACCCACATTAATACCAGAAACTTCCACAATCCCCTTAGTCGGTTTCTCTTCGGCATCTAATAAACGAATTAAAGTCGATTTACCAGAACCAGTAGGACCAATAATGTAAACAAACTCACTTTGGTCAATAAAAAGGTTGATATTATAAAGGGCATTTACCCCATTTTTATAGGTTTTTGAGACATCACTTAGTTTTATCATTCGTTTCTCCCGATTGAAATTATTATACCATAGTCATGTTTAAGATAAGTTTAAGACTTACCAGTAAAAAAGATGATAAATCATCTTTAGACTTTATAATCAAATGAGAACCCGTTCCCTTTAACTTCCGTAGCCTCCGTCGCTATCACAAAGGCATGTGGATCAATTCTGTGGAGTTCTTCAATGAGCTCTGGATACTGTGTCATATTAATTACAGATAAGATAACAGATCGATTCTCACGAGTATAGCCCCCTTGGGCAGATAATAATGTAGAACCTCTTTCTAACTTCTTATCAATCATATCGACAACTTCATCCACACTGTTTGTAATAATCATAACAGAACGAGCCTCTTGACCACCAAACACAAGAACTTGTTTAATCGCAAATGCACTCGCATATACTGATATAAAACCCATAAGCACCGCTTCAATACCATACACAAATACACCTAGTGTAACTGTTAATAAATCAACAACTAAAACCAATTTACTTAAATCGATATTGGTAAATTTATGTATGATGAGTGGAGGCACATCCATACCACCTGTAGAAGCACCTGTTCTAAACACTAAACCTACTCCAAAACCCGCAACCAATCCACCATATAAACTCGCTAAGATAGGATCTATACTCACAGTTATAGGTTGAGCATTTAATAAATTAAGAAACAATGGATAAAGGATACTACTTGAGATGGTATGGACGGTAAATTTACGTCCTAAAAAGAATGCCCCAAATCCAAATAATACCCAAATCAATATTGAGATAATTAAATCAGATCTAAATCCAGTAATCTTAGCCAACGCAACCGCAATACCAGCAACACCACCGGATAATATCTCATAAGGTAAAATAAAAGTATGGACCGCTAAGGCTAACATTAAGTTACCAATAACGACCAATACAATATCACCAAGGTTTTTCTGTAGATTGAACTTTTTCACGCTATAATTATACCATTAGAAATGAAAGACAACCTATGACTCATAGACAAAATTTACATAAACATCTATTCTTAATCCTAACTCTATGTTGGATAATTGTAATATTCTCCTTCTCTCTTCAAAACGGATCACTATCTAGCTTACAAAGTGGATTCTTTTCTACTCGTATTCATCAATTCTTAGTATCAATGAGCATAAACATAGAAAAATCGACAGTGAGCTACATGATCCGAAAAGGTGCTCACTTTACAGAATTCTTTATTTTAGGCTGCTTAGCTCGTAAAAGTTCAATTGATCTTGATAAAAATCACTTACTGATATTTATATTCATCATTCCAATAATGGATGAATTCATACAATCGTTTGTGCCTGATCGTGCAATGTCGATTTATGATATGGGAATCGATGCCCTTGGAATACTTACTGGTATCGTTCTAATTAGTCTTATACACTCAAGAATTACCCAAAAGTTAATCAAAAATGGTTAACTTTTTTATTTTTTAAGTTATTTTATAAAAATATATACATTTTTTAATAATATACCTTGACAGGCGAAGTAACTCGTATTATTATGCAGATAGAGAGGAGTGATGTCATGAATATTACATCTGATCTTCTTAGAGGTCATACTGAAACAATTATCTTAAAACACTTAATCGAAAAAGATAGTTATGGATATGAAATCAACAAATCAATCCAAGATAAAACAAACAATCAGTTTGAACTAAAAGAAGCAACCCTATATTCCGCATTTAGACGACTTGAAACAGCTGGATTAATCTCATCCTATTGGGGAGATGAGGCAACTGGCGCAAGACGCCGTTACTACACGATTACGTATGAAGGTAGAATGTTGTACCAACAAAACAAAAAGGATTGGGAAGAGGCTAAGAGCCTTATCGACCATCTGATCTAGGAGGGAACTATGATTACGAAAATTAGACAGTATATTACTCGAGCATTTGAAGATGTCCCAAGAACAAAAAAATCCGTTGAGATGCAAGAAGAGTTAATCAGTAATCTCATTGAGAAGTATAATGATCAACTTGCGCAAAACAAGACTGAAGAAGAAGCTTACAATACAGTTATTGCAGGGATTGGAGATTTAAGTGAATTAACTGAAAGCTTAAGAGAAAGACATGTACTATCTGCAATAAGTCCTGAAGAACGTAGACGTACTGCACGTAATACTGCATTGGCGGTTATGTTATTTATCTTAAGTCCAATGGCACTTATTGTAAGTGCAGAAGTATTTAGACAAGAAATATTAGGTTTATCGATGATGTTTATGTTTATTGCGATTGGGACTGGTATTCTAATCTATACTCAAGCAAGCAAGCCTAAATATCTAAAAGAAGAAGAGACAATGATTGAAGAGTTCAAAGAATGGAAGAGTAAAAAGAATCGAGACAAAGGCTTATTTGAAGCACTAGGATCTGCTTATTGGTTGATCGTAGTCGCAATTTACTTATATGTAAGTTTCACTTATTTTAATTGGCACTATTCATGGATTATATTCTTAATCGCTTCCGCAATCTTCAATATTCTTAAAGCTGTTGTCGATATGAGGCATGGAAATGACCAGTAGATATTTATTAGGAACGATCAAGATTGTAATATATTCCATGGTTGCGGTTGTTGCGACATTAATATTCTTCGCATTGTTTAATGGTCAGCCTCTTCCGTTTAATATAATTGAAGAAAAAGAGCCAAATGTATTACTACAAGATGTCACGATTGAAGAGAATATAACGAATATAAATCTTGAATGGTATTCTGGTGGCGTTGTAATTTCTAGAAGTTATGATGATAAAATCCACTTTAAAGAAAAGTCGACTGAAAAGTTGAGTTCTAGTAAATGGGCAAGTACTGATGTGGTAGGAGATACACTCTTTTTGAAAAGTAATAATAAGTATAATTTTGTATTATTTTTCCTCAAATCACCTACAACCTATTTAGAGTTAAGACTACCGGATAAACAATATGATTCGTTAAAGATGACTTTGACTTCAGGAAACACAACCATTTCTGAGTTTGATATAAGTGATGTTGATATAACCATTACTTCTGGAAACCTATTCTTATTTAATATTCAAAGTGAACGAATGACAATTGATATGACAAGTGGTAATTCTAATTTCCAGAATACATTTACACAAACATTAGATCTCACTATGACTTCCGGTAATACAGATTATGAAGGAATTATTTCGGAAGAATGTAGAATAGATATGACGAGTGGTAATTTAAATCTAACTTCCACAACCCATACCCCACGAGTTATGAATATAAATATGACATCAGGTGATGCAGATATTACTTTAAGTAAAATTTATGGATTTGTCTTAAAACTTGAGAAAACATCTGGGAATGTTGATTTAGATCCAGAAATTGTGAAAGTAAGTGAAACAGAATATACTTACTTCCATAAAGACTATAATATAAATGTAGAGATGACTAGTGGATCGTTCGATCTAAAACTACGTTAAAAGAAAGAAAAACCTAATTCAGTGAATTAGGCTTTTTTTAGATTATAGAGGTTTAAATCTTGCGTTAAAGAATCTTAACATTGGTGGTTCATATACAAACTCAAGACCAGTAATTGTTTCACGTTTATTGTATAACGCAATAACCGCATCTGCGACGACATCCATATGTGCATAGGTATAAACACGACGAGGAATTGTAATACGTACAAGTTCAAGTTTAGGACGATGATGTTCACCTGTGTCCTTATTACGACCTGCCGATACGATACCTCTTTCCATCGTACGTACTCCGGATTCAATGTATAAATGTGCTGCTAGTGCTTGAGCAGGAAGTTGGTCCTGAGTTAAATGGGATAAGAATTTACGCGCATCCAAGAATACCGCATGTCCGCCCACTGGTCTAACAATAGGAACACCCGCTGCTTCAAGTTGATCCCCTAAATATTTAACTTGTTCAACACGGTGAGAGATATAGGCATAATCAACCGATTCCGTAATACCAATCGCCATCGCCTCCATGTCACGACCTGCTAAACCACCATACGATGGCATA
>JAJZTY010000123.1 GCA_021847325.1 Bacillota bacterium | reverse complement strand
ATTCTAAATATCAAGATTGATGATCAATTGATTTACTATACGATTGTCTCAAGTGATAAAATACCTGATTATTATTTGATATTCTTTATTCAAATGGAATCTTTAACTCGCTTCCAACATAGTGTATCTATCGCATTATGGATTATCCTATTCTTTGCCTTAATAATAGCTTTAATCACAATGAACTTTATGACAAATTCGATTGTTAAACCAATTAAAGACGTTCAAAAATTTGCGAAAAGAGTTGGTGAAGGTGATACTTCAAATGAATATGTTTATTACCCTGATTTAGAGATTAATCAGCTAAATCAATCCATGAATGAGATGGTAAATAAGTTAAATGCACAAGATGAAACACAACGATCTTTCTTCCAAAATGTATCACATGAGTTACGTACACCACTTCAAATTATTAAGTCACAAACAGAATCTGCTCAAGTCGGTATTTCTTCCATTTCTGAAGCTTCAAAAATTATTCATTCGGAGGTAGATCATTTGAGTGATTTGATTGATGATATTTTGGTACTTTCTCGATTAGAAAGTAAAAGTAATGAACTGGTAAAATCACATAATGACCTTAGAGAAACAATCAGTAGTACGAGTGAACGATATAGAAATATCGTACACCAAAAAGGAATTAACTTTGTCTATGAATTTGATTCTAAACCGGTTTTATTTGAATACAATGAAGCTTCATTTGAAAAAGTAATTTCTAACTTATTAAGTAATGCTCTAAGATACGCTAATACACAAATCATCCTTAGATGTACAAATCAAAATGATCGAATATTGATTGAAATAGAAGATGATGGAGAAGGTATATTAGAAAAAGATTTACCCCATATATTCGAACGATTTTATAAAGATAAATCTGGACACTATGGAATTGGATTAAGTATCGTTCAATCCATTATATCGTCATACAATGGTCATATTGAGGTTATATCAGTAAAAGGCAAAACGTGTTTCACAATCGTTCTATACCCAGCATAGCTGGGTTTTTATTTGCGTCAAACTTGCGTAAGTTTTCTATCGTCTTTAGGTAAGATGTTTTTCTTTTGACTCTATATACTCATGGTAGGAGATAAGTTATGACACATACCCTTAGAAATGAATTAAAGTATCAAATTCCACTCAAACAGAAAGCAACTTTATGTCAACGATTATATCCAATACTTAAATTAGATCCACATTCAAGTAAGGAGGGTTATTGGGTTAAGAGTTTATACTTCGATGATATGCATGAAAAAGCACTCAATGATAACTTAGACGGTTGTCCATATCGTTCGAAATTTCGTATTCGATATTATAACTCAGATACCAACTATATCTGTTTAGAGAAAAAAGTAAAAATATTGAATAAAGGATATAAAGAAAGTATTTGTTTAACAAAAAACGAAGTAGAAAAAATCCTCAATAAAGAGTATGAATGGATGTTAGAGACTCAAAAAGGATTATTAATTGAACTCTATTCAGAAATTAAAAACTCTGGATTAATTCCAAAAACTATTATTAATTATCAACGTATCCCATTTCTATTTAATGCAGGAAATATACGAATCACCTTAGACTTTAATATTCAATCAAGTAATCACATTCATCAATTCTTAGACTCTAATTTAACTTATGTACCTCATTCACAAGATACTTGCTTATTGGAAGTGAAGTACGATGAATTCATTCCAGATTTTATTAAGAATTTAATTCAAATACCTGAATCGAGTTGGACATCTCATTCTAAGTATGTCCAAGGTCGATTAATACAATACAGATAGGAGCCAAATATGACATTTAGTGAAATTTTTAAAAATAATTTCTTAGAACAAATGAGTGAATTCTCATTGATTGATTCTATGATTGCGCTTATTGCCGCATTCTTACTTGGTTTACTAATTTATACCTTATACAAAAGAACTTTTAAAGGCGTTATGTATTCAGAATCATTTAATCTTTCCCTCATCCTTCTCACACTACTCACCACTTTCATAATCCTTGCGGTCACTTCAAATGTAGTGTTATCGCTTGGAATGGTTGGGGCATTATCGATTGTACGATTTAGAACGGCCATCAAAGATCCTTTAGATTTAGTTTACTTATTTTGGGCGATTGGCGGTGGGATCGTGGTTGGGGCTGGTATGATTCCTCTCGCATTAATCGGTTCAATATTCATCGCTCTCATCTTATGGATTAAATCAACCGTGAGTATTAAGAATCAACCTTATTTAATTATCATTCATTCTAATGAGGAAAAAGCTGAGGTAAAAGCTCAATCCATTTTATTTAATCGATCAAATAAGATTCGTTTAAAATCAAAAACCATAAACAAACAAGAAACAGAACTTATTTATGAAATTCAATTAAATAACCAAGACAATGCGTTTATTAATGAAATAGCATCTATCAATGGAATTACAAACATACAATGTGTTAGCTACAATGGTGATTTTAATGAATAGAACGATCGTAATAGGTTTTATCCTTCTTCTATTAACGGCATGTTCAACAAATGAGGATATAAGTACTCAAGCGAGTGATACACGATCTAAATCAAGTACTCAGAAAAGACATAGTACTCATTTAGAAAATGTAAATATAGTATTTCAAGATAACAACAAGGAGATTTAACATGAGAAACAAATTAACCATTGGTTTATTATTATTAAGTTTATTATCTGCATGTGCTAGTGAGTCAGATGTCATTCAGGAAACTGAAGAAGTGACTGAAGTCGTAAATGATACTGAAACACTATCGAGTATTAGTGTTGAATACAAAGAAGACGATTTATTAATGGAGTATTCGGAATACGAAGTAGTTGATTTGAATACGAGTTCTATTTCTTACAACGGTAGTAATGCTTATGTAGATGGATCTACCATTACCATCACAAAAGCAGGAGTATATAAATTAAGCGGAATATTAACCGATGGGATGATTATCGTCAATACAAGTCAAGAGGAAGATGTAGTCCTTGTGTTAGATAACGTTAAAATACACAATGAAGATGGTCCTGCTATTTCTATCATGCAAGCCGATAAAGTTATCGTTAATCTTGCGGAAGGGTCAAGTAATATCTTAAGCGATGGGACAAACTATTCACTCTTAGCTGGTGAAGATGAACCGAATGCGACACTTTATAGTAAAGATGATTTAACGATTAATGGTTTAGGAACTTTGAATATCGAATCAAACTATAATCATGGAATTGTTACAAAAGATGATTTAAAACTCGTTTCTGGAGTCATCAATGTGACATCTGTAAATGATGGAATTAAAGGCAAGAATTATATCGCAATAAAAGATGCGACGATTACAATCGCATCAAATGGCGATGGATTACAATCCAATAATACAGAGGATAGTACTAAAGGATATATACTTGTTGAAGGTGGTAAGATTTCGATTGAATCAGGATTAGACGGTATTCAAGCTGAGACTCAATTAGTTATTACAGATGGTGAACTTTCAATTACATCTGGACGATTAGCTGATTCTACAGAAAGTGGTAAGAGTCTAAAAGCTAGTGCTAGTATTGAAATATCAGATGGTACATTTAACCTAACGTCAGAAAGTGATGACGTGATTCATTCTAACAATACAGTTTTAATCAAAGGTGGTGAATTTAGCATCAGTGCTTATGATGATGCGATTCATTCAGATAGTGTATTACAAATTGATTCTGGTGTTATCAATATCTTACAATCGTATGAAGGTTTAGAAGGCAACAATATTACTATAAATGGTGGTGACATTAATCTAACCTCAAGTGATGATGGAATCAATACAGCTGGTGGAAATGATGGTAGTGGTACACAGAATGGACGTAATGATATGTTTGCCGATGATGGTAGTACGTTAACCATTAACGGTGGAAATATACGAGTGAATGCGAATGGTGATGGTTTAGATTCGAATGGATCGATTACACAAAATGGTGGTACAGTAATTGTGTTTGGACCAACCAATAATGGAAATGGTTCACTGGATTATAATTCCTCTTATACATTAAATAATGGAACACTATTAGCTGTCGGAAGTAATGGCATGGCTCAAAATGTATCTGAATCAAGCATCTACAGTTTCTTAGTTGGTACAGATACCGTTCAAGCAAATACTTGGGTTAGCATCGTACAGGATAATCAAACACTCATCAGTTTTAATTCTCCTAAAGCATTCCAAACCATTGTATATGCATCAAATGAATTAAAGGCTGGAACAGTACAAGTATTAACAAACACAAATATTGTCTCAGAAGAATCTGTTGTATTTGATTCATCAAACGTAAGCGGTTCTGAACTATTGTCATTTAGTTTAAATAGTATAATCACAACTCAAAATACTGGAGGATCACAAACACCAGGTCAAAGACCAACTCGACCATAACACATAAAAAGGGCAATGCCCTTTTTATAATGTATCTAGGAAATCTAAGTCTTCTTTTGGAATAATAAAATCTAATTTTGCGTTTTCTTCCATTCTTCCTTTATGGGTTGTCTTAGGGAGTGGAAGAGTGTTTCGATCGATACAATATCGGATACTTAATTGCGCGATACTAACACCTAGTTTATCCGCTACTTTTTGAACTTTGTGATTATTGAATATTTTACCTGTCGCAAGAGGTGAATAAGCCTCTATAAGAATATTATGTTTCTTACAGAAATCAACTGTA
>JAJZTY010000122.1 GCA_021847325.1 Bacillota bacterium | reverse complement strand
ATTCAAACAAAGAATATACGAATGATTCCTTTCAAAGATATGACATATGACATATGTAAACTTGAAGGAGAAGATGATAGTTTAGAGTCTTGGAGAGAAGGCCATATTCGATTCTTTTCGCATGAGGCAAATACATTAGGATATGTTTTTTCTGAAGATATGCCAGTTGTTTTTGAAGAGTTTGAAGTCGTGTATCAAAAAGATTGAGGTGTAATCTTGAAAGCACAAACTGTATTAGAGAAGTTTCTTTTGTCTGAATCAAAAGAATTAAAACAATCAGTCTTAAATCGTAAACCTTATTTGGGAATACCTTATCCCAAATTAAAGAACATTTCTAAGGAAATAATAAAGGATGATTGGATTGAGTTTTTGAATACAAATGATTGTTCGATTTATGAGTTAGAAATTCTAAATACTTATGTGATTGGATCTATAAAGAATATAGATTGTGCATTGGATTATTTTAATAAAATGGTATATCAGGCTAAAGAATGGAGTGTTGTCGATTCATTATGTCAGAAGTTTGTCATTGCGAGAAAATATCCTGATGAAGTTCTTAATCTATTAGAAAATTATAAATGTGTTGATGATGAGTATGTTCAAAGAAGTGTAAGTGTGATGTTGTTAAGTCATTATAATAATGAGACAACCATCGATCAATCGATTGATATGATTAAGAGTTTAAATCATCCTGGATATTTTAATAAAATGGGGATTGCGTGGGCACTGGCGACATTTATGATTCGTTATCCGGAGAAAGTATTATTGTATTTAATGTCAAACGAATGTGATCCTTGGATTAAAAATAAAACAATTCAAAAATCAATAGAATCATTTCGTATACCAGATGAATTAAAAGATAAATTAAAAGAGTTAAGATAATAATTTTGATGTGTATTGCTTGATGTGTTAAGTGATTTGCATTATGTTTAGTATAATAAATGGTTTAGATATAACCGAAAGGAAAATTTCTATGAGTACACGATCACTTACTCCATCTGAATTATCAGATCTACTAAATACACTTGAAAATCGTTTTAATAAAAATCTACATCGTCACCAAGAACTCAAATGGGAAGATGTAAAAGCTAAACTTTTAAAGAATCCAGAAAAATGTTGGTCACTTAATGAAATGGAGAAAACAGAAGGTGAACCAGATGTGATTGGTTTTGATGAAGGTACAAAAGAATTTATCTTTGTGGACTGTGCACCTGAATCACCTAAAGGTAGAAGAAGTATTTGTTATGATAAGGCCGCACTAGACGCAAGAAAAGAAAACAAACCAGCGGATAGTGCAGTCAATATGGCGATAAATATGGGGATTGATCTATTAGATGTCGATCAATATCGATTATTACAAAATGTGGGAGTATTTGATATTAAAACTTCTAGTTGGGTAAAAACACCTGAAGATATTCGTAAATTAGGTGGTGCGTTGTTCTGTGATCGTCGATATAATACAGTATTTACTTACCACAATGGGGCTGATTCTTATTATGGCGCAAGAGGATTTAGGGGAATTCTCAAAGTATAAAACTAACATATAGAGTGATTTATCACTCTTTTTTAATCTATATTAAGATAAATATGGTCTATTATTACGACAAATGATAAACTAAAGATAATAAATTCTAGTTGAACTAGGAGTAAGTTATGCTCATAAAACTACTATCCATCTACTTGTTTATCGCTATCTTATTTTTGTCTTTTCTTTTTGTTTATTCATTTGTAAGAGGTAAATCGAGCCATGCACGTGCAATGGGCTTGTTAAGTTTATGTTTACAAGTATATCTTTTAGGATATCTACTAGAAATAAATTCGAGTCAATTATCAGAGATGATTTTTTGGAATCAAGTTCAATATTTTGGGATTCCATTTTTCCAGCATTATGGTTGATTATAAGTTTGTTATATACGGGTAGAATTGATTATGTTAAGGGTTATAAATCATTGATTATATTTATCATTCCTCTAATCACTTTCTTTATTCGTTTAACAAATGATTTTCATTTTTTATACTATAAATCTATTGAGCTCGAGACAATAGGTGGATTTACTGCCATGTATTTGACAAAAGGACCATGGTACTTAGTTCAAATGATTTATGTTTTAATCACGCTTATATTATGTACGTTTTTCTATTACCAAAGGTATCGTCATAGTATTGGCAATGAAAAGATACAATTTAGTTTATTGTTCTATGCATCAGTTCTTCCCTACTTAGCTTTAATTTTGGTTTTTATAAACTGGGGTGGAACGGGTATTGATTATACAGCGATTATCTTACCTCCGTGTATTTTTTTGATTAACTTAGCTCTTACCAAATATAACTTTTTAGATATTAAGAATTTAGCGCGTGAAAAGGTATTTGAAGATAGTTCATTGGGCTTTATTCTATTGAATCGAACGCATCGTGTCGTTGATTTTAATGATCAAAGTATTCAGTTATTTAAATTAATCAATGTTCAATTAAAAGAAACAAATTTAGAAAAATTATTAAAAGATCATCTAGATATTCTAGAATGCATACAAAACTCTTCACATGAAATTGTTCATCGTATGATAGATGGTCAGGATAAGTATGTGAGTATTAATGTTAAAGAAATGAAAAATAATGAAGAAGTTATTGGTCAACTCGTTACACTTGAAGATGTGACAGAAAAAGAACGTCTGAGATATCGTTTATTGGAGATGGCTAACACTGACAGCTTAAGCAGTTTAAATAATCGAAGAAAATTCAGAGAGAGTGCAGAAGAAGTTATTCATCGAGCAAAGCGATATAATCAAGTTGTTTCTTTACTCATGATGGATATTGATTTCTTTAAACGGATCAATGATGCATATGGACATGCGGCTGGTGATGAAGTTATTAAAGTGTTTTCAGACTTACTTCGTCAAAATTTTAGAACGAGTGATATTATTGGACGAATGGGTGGAGAAGAATTTGCGGTTGTACTCATAAATTGTGATAAGAACCTAGCTTTTGAAAAGGCTGAACAGTTTCGTATAAATGTAGAGTCTTATCCTATTATCGTGGATGACCAAACGATTCAAGTGAATGTATCGATTGGTGTATCAGAATTAAATGATACGACTGTAACACTCGATAGTTTGATTAATCAAGCAGATCATGCCTTGTATCAGGCAAAAGAGTTTGGTCGAAATCGAACCGTTGTATTTTAAGCTATGATAGTATTATTCTGAGGATAAGCTATGAAAACACAGTTCAAATCAACAATAAAAGCATTTGGTAATAATACAGGTATTGTCGTACCAGAAGTAAATCTTATTGAATTAAATGGGGGTAAAAAACCACCTGTAAAAGTTATTGTGAATGGATATGAGTATCAAAGTACAATAGCCACAATGAGTGGGTATTTTCTTATTCCATTGTCTAAGGAACATCGTACAAAAAGTGGACTTAAAGGGGATGATGTTGTCGATGTCATCCTAGAGTTGGAAAGTAAGAATCGTGATGTAGAGATTCCAGATAGTCTCGCTCAACTACTTAATGAAAATCAATTGTTTGAAGTATTTCAAGGACAATCGTATTCCGCTCGAAAAGAAATGGTAAGAATTATTTTAGAAACGAAAAAAGAAGAAACACGAATCAAACGATTGAATCAAGTAATTGAACAGTTAAAGGAAATAAATTATGAGTAAGATACTAGGATATACATTGAATTTAATTCAAATCTTAGATATTCTAACGCATGTATTAACGAATCAATTTGAGATGATACGAGTTATATCGAATTTTTGTGTTATTGGTTGGGTCTTATTACAATTTACATCGTTTCATCGTAGAGTGTTTAATTTATTAACATCAGTAACGCTAAGCATTTATATTATATTGAATGCATTGTTCATATTTGAAAATGGATTAATCAATCTTACAACTCAATCTGTTCGTTTACCTTTGATACTATTTGTATCATTAACATTGTTACTTATGATTGTCTTAATTATCAGGAGGACATATGAGCCAAAAAGAATGTGATATCATTCATCCAAATGGAGTAAAAGAAAAGAAACTGGAAGTCATTGATGGTTATACTATAAAGTACCATGCGAATAAAAATACCATGTGGTCAAAGGGTAAGATGATCAATGATTTACCTGAGGGATATTGGGAGTGGTATCGAGTTGATGGGACTTTAAAACGATCAGGTTATTTTGAAAAAGGTGAACCTGTTGGAGAATGGAATACCTATGATGAGAAGGGGAATCTATATAAAACCACTCTTCGCAAGAAATAAGTTGAAAGGAATCTTATGAATAAACCTATTGGATTGGATCCATTGGATTCAATCACAAAACTCAAAGAAAATTATCATGAATACAAAGATGATTTAAGATTAGCGCATGGATTGGTTTGTAATGAAGTACTATCAGAGTTTGATTTTAAACACTTTGAGTTTAAGAAAATACGATTTGATAATTGTATAATGGATCATTGTCAGTTTGATCTTAGTAGTTTTGTGGATGTCGAGTTTATTCACTGTGATTTATCTAACAGTTCTTTTAAACAAACTTATTTTGAGCGATGTGAGTTTAATTTATGTAAAGGGATTGGAATGGATTGGTCAAAGTCTAATTTGAAACATGTTCAATTTAATCAATCGAATCTACACTATACATTCTTTGAATATTCAAAAATGAGTGATATCTTATTT
>JAJZTY010000121.1 GCA_021847325.1 Bacillota bacterium | reverse complement strand
GATAATGCGATCCAATGTCTATAGGCTATAACTTCTGCTAGTTTCAAATCTTTCTCTGGAATGAAGTAAGCCGTTTTAGTTTTGGATTGGTAAAAATATGGACGATTATCCTTATCGTAATAGATACCAAGTATACGTCTTTTTTGTGTCGTTTGTTTCATACTTGTATTATAAACTTTAAAAATGAATAATTTAATCATTTTGTAAAAAATGGTGATAATGATAAAAGATAAATTGAAAAAGATAAATAAGAAAAGACCATCAGGTTTATAATAAAGACGATAAGGATCGGTGATAAATATGTTTTTAACAATTTCAGATGAAATGCTAAAGAGGGCAAGTGCATTTGATACCGCAAAAGAAATAACTCAACAACCCCAAACTTGGAGAAAAACACTTAGTTTAATCCAATCAAAGAAGAATTCAATAAAATCATTTCTTAATCAATTAGGTGAATTGGGATCCTATGACATCATTTTTATGGGTGCAGGGACTAGTGAATACATTGGTAATTCATTGGTTCATTATTTGAATAAATTAAGTCACTTTAATGCAAGAAGTGTTGCGTCTACAGATATGATTTTGAATCCTAGTTTATATGTTAACCCAAACAAAAATACGTTATTTATTTCATATGGAAGAAGTGGAAATTCACCTGAATCCGTTGGATCAGTTAATGCCGCAAACACAGCTACAAACAATGCTTATCACTTATTTATTACTTGTAATAAAGATGGAGCACTCGCGAAATTAGCAACCAATAATAAACGTATTCTTGCGTTAGAATTACCTGAGGAAACAAATGATTTAGGGTTTGCGATGACATCTAGTTTTACCAATATGTTACTTGCGACTGTACTTTGTTTTAACCTTAATGATTTGGATTTATACGAAGACAAGATACATGCATTGGCGTTATCCGTAGATAATCAACTTTTAAATCATGCGGAATATTTAAGAGAACTTGTAGATGATTTTGATTTCGAACGAATCATTTATCTTGGTTCTGCATGTATGAAAGGTTTTGCGCAAGAGAGTGCTTTAAAGGTTTTAGAACTTACACAAGGTAGAGTTTCTACTTTATTTGATACACTTACAGGATTTAGACATGGTCCTAAGTCATTCATCAATCATAAGAGTCTAATCGTGATTTATTTAAGTGATGATGAGTTTACACGTAAGTATGAATTAGATTTAATCAATGAACTAAAGTCCCAACAAAAAGGATATAAGATTTTAGTGATTAATCATAAAGAATGTGATCTAGTATCTGACTATAACATTCATTGTGAATACAATGATATTCCAATGGAACTTGTTGGGTTAAAAATGATTGTGATCGCACATATGGTTGCGTTCTATAAATCATTATCATTAGGTATTACAGTAGATAATCCTTGCCCTACAGGCGAGGTTAATCGAGTTGTGACAGGAGTAACGATTTATCCTGTAGAAAGGGCTTAATATGATTGGAATTATTGTGACTGGACATGGTCGTTTTTCAGAGGGAATGTTAAGTAGTTTAAGCATGATTGCAGGAAATACTGAAGCTCTTATAGGGGTTAACTTCTTAGAGTCTGAATCCACAGAGGATTTAGATAAGAACTTATTGAATGCATATACTGAACTTCGTAAGACATGCGAAGGAGTCATTATTGTGTGTGATTTGTACGGGGGATCTCCGTTTAAGTCAGCCGCAATGCTTTCGGTTGAACAAGAGAATGTATCTGTATTAGCGGGAATTAATCTAGCATCTTGTTTGGAATTAATCTTTGCGAGACTAAGTGAGACGAATGCACAATGTCTTGCGAATAGTATGTTAGAGAAAGATACTAATCGTCTCATTAAATTTGAAATTCCTGTTCGTGTTGAAAGAAATGAAGAAGAGGAAGGCATCTAATGAATATTCAAGATTATATTAATGTGACGATTATTCTTGCGATTAATATCGTTATTCTTGTTTTAATCTATTTAGCGGTTAGTTTTATTCGATTAAAAAACCAAAAGAAACCATTTGAAGAACTTCATTCTAAATTAGAAGTAGGACATCAAGTATTGTTGTCAAATGGATTTTATGGAAAAGTTATAGAGTTAACGAAAGAAGTTGCGATGGTTGAAATTGCGCCTAAAGTAACTGTAAAAGTATCTCGATTTGCGATTCAATCCATTGTGGAGGGGAAATAATGCATCCACTTAAAACATTGCTTGATCATAGACATGAATCAAATCTAAAAGGAATTGTTTCTATCTGTACCGCAAGTCCAATGGTGATTGAGGCATGTTTTGATTATTATAAGAACATTCAAAGTCCACTCATTATTGAGGCTACTGCAAATCAAGTGAATCAAGAAGGTGGATATACGGGGATGAAACCACAAGATTATGTGGATTTTGTCTATAAAATGGCAAAAGAGAATAATTTTCCATTGGATCGTTTATTCTTGGGTGGAGATCACTTAGGACCTTTAACATGGTCAAAACTTAACGCATCTGATGCGATGAATAAAGCTGAAGTACTAGTTCATGATTTTGTATTAGCGGGATTTACTAAGATACATCTCGATACAAGTATGCATCTTGCGGATGATGGAAAAGAGTTATTAACAGAAACCATTGCGGAACGTGGTATACGTTTAATGAAGGTATGTGAAAATGCTTATGTAAAACGTTTAGAAATATATCCGAATTCTCCAATGCCTGTCTATATTATTGGGTCTGAAGTTCCTATCCCTGGTGGTGCACAAGAAGTAGAAGAAGGATTAGAAGTCACAAAAGTAAATGATTTTAAACATACAGTAGAAGTTTATTATGATTTGATGAAAAAAGAAGGATTAGAATCCGTATTTGAACGTGTACTTGCGGTTGTGGTTCAACCTGGTGTTGAATTTTCTGATGCGAGTGTACATGAATACAATCCAATTAAGGCTAAAGATTTGGTTGATAGTCTAAAAGATTATCCTACAATCGTATTTGAAGGGCATTCAACGGATTATCAAACGAAGTTTGGATTAAGAAATATGATTAATGATAATATTTCTATTCTAAAAGTTGGACCTGCTTTAACATTTGCGTTACGTGAAGGATTATTTGCCTTAGCTCATATCGAAGAAGCTTGGGTAGATGTATCAAAACAATCCCATTTTATTGAACTATTAGAATCAATTATGTTAGAAAATCCAAGTAATTGGAGTAAACATTATCATGGTAATGATCATGATTTATGGATTAAACGAAAATATAGTTTTTCAGATCGTAGCCGTTATTATATGCCTGATCATAGAATTGAAGATTCAATTAAGACTTTATTTGAGAACACAAAAGATGTGCCATATTCTTTATTAAGTCAATATATGCCAATACAATATCGTAAAGTTCGTGAAGGAGTATTACCTTACTCACCAGTATCTTGGGTGAAGGATGTAGTGTGTGAAGTATTAAGTGATTATATTTATGCCGTAGAAAAAGCCGATTAAGGCTTTTTTAGTTTACAATCGATTTCGCGTATTCACTTGGGGCAATGCCATACTGTAATTTAAACTTACGTGAGAAGTAATGGATGGATGCGAACCCTAACATATCACTCACTTCACTTACAGTACGTGCTGAGTTTTTGAGTAATATTTTACTTTGTTCAAGTTTGATATTATTGATGTAGTGTTTTGGTGAGATGTCTAAATTACGTTTGAATAAGGCTTGTAGTGATGAGCGTGAAACAGCGAATTTATCACATATCTCATTGATGGTTAGAGAACTATTAATATGATTCATAATATACTGTGTAATCTCATTCATGAGTTCATCTTCATAGTGTTGTTGCATAGGGTTGATATTTTGGTTGGATATCTCTATCTCGTTTGTTTCATCCATTGCGTATATTATTAACAACTTTAATAAACTCAACAATAACTCATTGATATGTTCCCATTTCTCATTGGATAAATGCATAAACATAGATAATGTCTGAAACATATTCTTACTACAATGGATCACTCGGTTGGCTAGCTTTTCTGAATCCATATCTTTCATATCAAACATGATGGTCATATAGGAGCAGGTGTTCTTATCAGTTGTTCGTTGAGTATGAAACTGATGTGGACTATAGAAGAAGACGGATCGAGGTGGAAGTGTATAGTCGATACCTTCAACATTTGTGATGAGTTCTCCATTATCGACAAACGTCATTTCCCAATAAGGATGTTTCTCACCTTCGAAGAAATAGGAGTTTCCTTTAGTAGAATAGTAATAAGCGTATATCTCTTGGACTTTTATCGATGATTTTATACCGTTTGATCCAAACTCTGGGATTCTAACTTTTTGACTATTTGCGCTTAAATGCATTTGCATGGTAATGACACCTGATTGAGATAAACTAATAAAATTGAAATAAGTTCCTGGTTTAATCTTAAGCGTTTTATGGATTGCGAATAATTCTGGTTTCTTATTTAAATCATCTAAAAATATAATTCCAACAATTCCACTTTCTACTTGCACATAGACAGATCGATCATAGACGTATAATTCATCAATAATCTTCTTTTTTATGGTTTTTTTGGCATTAAAATAGTTGGAATTGCCATTTTTTGGGAGTGTTTTTAATATTTCACAATATTTAGCGCATTGTATTGAAGTTGTCTTTTTGTACATTTAAAGTTTCCTTTAGTGATTTTTGTTTGTGTTTATTTTATATTTAATTTTATTCTATAACGAAAAATACAAATAGTATAGGTAAAAATATAA
>JAJZTY010000120.1 GCA_021847325.1 Bacillota bacterium | reverse complement strand
AACAAAAAAGCTGATACGATGTGTATCAGCTTTTGTTTACATTAATTAAAACTTAATGAATTTTTCTACATCCACCACAAATATTGTGGCACCACCTACTTGTACTTCAACTGGGAAAGTCGCAAAACGTCCAATATCATACGACGCTGTTGATGGAACAAGTTCTGTTCTTTGTTTACTTTCTTCTTTGATGATTTCAATGCATTTTTCAACGCGATCTTCTTCTGTCCCAATTAACATGGTTGTATTCCCAATTTTAAGGAATCCACCTGTTGTAGCTAATTTTGTGACTACGAAGTTTTCTTTTGTTAATGCATTTGATAAGCTGTGACTATCATCATTGGATACAACTGCGATGATTAATTTCATAAAGTCACCTCCTGTTTAATTTATTATACCATTAAACATTAAATCTGAAGTGTAGGATGTCTCCATCTTTCACCAAATATTCTTTTCCCTCTATTCTAAACTTACCAGCATCCTTGACAGCTTGTTCAGATCCATACTGAACTAAGTCATCAAAGTGATAACACTCTGCCTTTATAAACCCTTTTTGGAAATCAGTATGAATAACACCTGCACATTCAGGTGCCTTCATTCCTTTATGGAATGTCCAAGCACGAACTTCTTGTACACCTGCTGTAAAGAATGACCATAACCCTAGTAAGTCATAACTGTGATGAATAATCTTATCCAAGCCACTTTCTTCATACCCAAGATCCGCTAAGAACATTTCTCTTTCTTCGTCATCTAACATCGATAGTTCTTCTTCAATTTTCGCACTAATCGCAATCACATCACTCTTCTCTGAATCCGCAAATTCTTTAACTTTTTGATAGAAAGGATTATCTTCCGCATGATGTACTTCAGATTCACTCATGTTCGCTACATAGATTACTGGTTTTGCGGTTAAAAGATGAAATCCATTTAATATATTGGTCTCATCTTTATCTAAATCAAGCGTTCTTACACTTTTACCGTTGAGTAATGCGTCATTGACTTTTGTAAGTACTGATAATTCAAAAATGGCGTCTTTATCTTTTGCCTTAGCTTTACGTTCTACTTTAGAGATACGATTTTCAATGGATTGTTGGTCAGCCAAGATTAGCTCAAGATTAATAATCTCAATATCACGTATAGGATCTACACTACCTTCTACATGCGTAATACTGTTATCTTCAAAACATCTTACGACATGGACAATCGCATCAACTTCACGGATATGGGATAAGAATTGGTTTCCTAATCCTTCACCTTGACTAGCACCCTTCACAAGACCTGCAATATCAGTAAACTCAAAACTGGTATAGATTGTCTTCTTGGGTGTAACCAATTCAGTGATTTTGTCCACTCGTTTGTCTTTTACTTCTACAACACCAACATTCGGTTGAATGGTTGCGAATGGATAATTCGCAGCTTCTACTTGTGAATGGGTTATTGCGTTAAATAATGTTGATTTACCAACATTGGGTAAACCAACGATTCCTGCTGTTAATGGCATATTTTTACTCTGTTCCTTCTGCTTTTTCTACAATGCGTTTAAGTTTCTTCTCAAAATCACTACGATCTAACATAACCGCAGCTCCGCACCCTAAACATTTTATCTTAATATCGGCTCCCATGCGAATTATTTTCCAAAGTTTGGATTTATGGCATGGATGTTCCTTTTTCATTTCTACGATGTCATTTAAATCATAGCCTGTCATATTAATTCTCCTTTATACTTAATCCATATGATTTCATCGTGTTCTCCAACAATGAGACGATGGTCATTGGACCTACTCCACCCGGTACAGGTGTCATATAATCCACTTTATCGAATAGTGCATCATAATCCACATCCCCAACTAGTTTATCATTAACTCGATTAATTCCAACATCAATAATCGCATTCGCATGATGAATGTGTTCTTGTGTTAAGAATTTATCTTTCCCTATCGCAACTACCACGATATCCGCAAGTTGCGTTAGTTGTGCTAAATTTCTTGTTTTACTATGACATACTGTTACAGTAGCGTTTTCATTGAGTAAAAGTTGTGCCACTGGCCTTCCAACAAGTGCGCTTCTACCAATCACAACTGCATGTTTACCACTGATCTCAATATTGTAGTGTTTCAAGAGTGTCATTATACCACGAGGTGTACATGGCACAAAACCATCTTGATTGGCATATAATTTCGCGATATTGATTGAATGTAAACCATCCACATCTTTATTTGGATCGAGTGACTCAATAATTTGATTTACATCTAATTGTTTTGGGATTGGTAGTTGTACAAGTATTCCATCAACTGTATTATCTCTATTTAATTGATGTATTACTTTCAACACGTCCTCTGTACTAACATCTGAGTTCATACGAATGACATCTGATTCAATCCCAACTCTTTGGCATGCTTTTTCTTTATTTTTAACATACGTAACAGAAGCAGGATTATCACCTATAAGAAGAACCACTAACTTAGGATTACGATACCCTTTAGAAACATAGTCATTGACATTGTTTTTAATATTCGTTTCAATTAATAGACTTAACGCTTTTCCATCCATTTTTTCCATAGTTCCCTCAGTTCTCATACCAGATTGTGACTGGTCCATCATTATGTGCTTCAATCTTCATTTCAGCTTGGAATACTCCTGTTTCTACAGATATCCATTCACGTAGATATTCATTAAAACGTTGATAATAAATACTTGCGACATCTGCCTTAGCTGCTTTATCGTAAGAAGGTCTATGCCCTTTCTTAGTATCCGCATAAAGAGTAAATTGTGAAATGGATAAAACACGTCCTTGTATATCCATAACACTTAAATTCATTCTTCCTTCACTATCATCAAATAATCGTGCATGTGCTAACTTTTTCGCCATGTTCTTAAGATTATCTTCAGTCTCATCTTGTTTAAATCCAACAAAAATTAATAATCCTTGCTCAATCTCTCCCGTAACAACATTATTCACAACACATTTCGCTTTTTCGACTCTTTGACAGGTTACACGCATATTTTATCCTCTTTTTTATTCTAACACCCTTAATTTAATAGTAAAATAGGAAGTAAGATGACAAACAATAAACCGCTCGCAGTAAGAATACGTCCCCAACATCTTTCTGATGTCGTTGGGCAGGAACATTTAACCCAAAAGACGGGTATTTTAAACCGTTTCTTAGAAGAAAACAGACTCATGTCAATGATCTTTTTTGGTCCTCCTGGAAGTGGTAAAACTACTGCTGCTTCTATACTCGCAAATGAACTAAAACTTCCCCTAGAACTATTCAATGCGGTAACAGGTAATAAAAAAGATTTAGAATCAATCTTTGCGAATGCACGTTTAAGTGGTCAACTTGTATTAATTGTGGATGAAGTCCATCGATTAAACAAGGACAAACAAGACTTATTATTACCCTATGTTGAAGATGGTAGTGTCTTGATGATCGGATTAACCAGTGCTAATCCCTATTTTTCAATTAATCCTGCCATACGCTCAAGATGTATCCTATGTGAATTTAAATCAGTTAATCCAAGTTCAATGGAAAAAGCCATCAATCGAGCACTGAAACATCCTGATAGTCTACTTAGTATCCAATTAGAATCAAACTCATTACAGTCTATTATCGATACTTGTAATGGTGATGTTCGAATGGCTTATAATATACTAGATGCTTTAAATATTGCATATCCTAATCAAATAATTAATTTAGACCATTTATCGAATCTTCATTTACACAGTAATTTGGGATTTGATCATAGCGATGACGGTTATTATGACGCTTTGAGTGGATTACAAAAATCAATTCGTGGGTCAGAAGTTGATGCGGCACTCTATTATCTCGCTCGTTTAATAGTAGCTGAAGATTTAGAATCCATTGAACGTCGATTAATAGTGATTGCATATGAGGATATCGGTTTAGCAAATCCTCCACTCGTCGCACGTACATTACAAGCTATGGACGCAGCCAAACGGGTTGGATTCCCTGAAGCAATTTATCCTTTATCTGTAATGGTTATTGATTTAGCATTATCTCCTAAATCAAGAAATGCAATAAATGCACTGGGTAAAGCAATGAATGAAGTTAAAGATCATCCTCTTCCAGTTCCTGAATATCTAAGACTAACACCTGTTGGACTCCGAGAAGAAGATAAGTATGATTATGATCGACCTGATATTTGGAATAAGATAGAATATCTTCCAAAAGGTGTAACAAATACTCCATTCTATACACCAAGTAATACAAGTCCTTATGAAAATACATTAGAGAATAATCTAAAAGTATTAAATCAAATTAAGAGAACACATAATATTAGAAGTTTAAAGTAGAATAAAAATTGTTCTACTTTTTTTAATCCAAAGAAAAAGAGTCTCTTTCGAGACTCTTCAGTTTGTTAATTGTTCCTAGAACTATTTAACTTCAACAGCGTTAGCAACAGCTTTAGCGAATGAAGCTAAGTATTCGTCGATACCAACGGATACGGAAGTCTTAAGATCTTCAGCAACTGCAACACCTTCAGCATCGTATTCGATAGCAGCAACTTCATCAGCAGTCTTACCTACGAAGTAAGCAGTTAATGCGTTAGCTTGTTCGAACCATTCTTTACCGATAGCAGATGCTTTAACCATACCGTAGTCTGCGCCTTTTTCTTGTTTAGTAGGAGCAGCTTCAGCTTTAACGATAGCACCAGTAGTATCAAATGTACCTTGGTTTTGAGCAACGTCTAATAAAGCAACTAGAACTTTACCGTCTTTGTCAAA
>JAJZTY010000119.1 GCA_021847325.1 Bacillota bacterium | reverse complement strand
GCCACATCATCCAGTCAATAATACATACATCATAACTATTCTTATGAATAAGCTCTAAAGCTTCTTCCCCATTCTCACACACATCAAAATCAAAACCAGCATGCTTTAAATCATAACTGACTAGTTTACGAATATTAATTTCATCATCAACGAATAATACTTTAGCCATTTTTTTCATCCTTTTCATATGATTCAATGATTTTTTGTACAAGTGGATGTCTTACGATATCCATTTTAGTTAGTTCAATAAATTTAATTTCTTCAATATTTTTTAATACTTTTTTTGCATGTGCTAAGCCTGAACTCTGTTTTAAATCAATTTGTGTAATATCTCCTGTAACAACCAATCGCGAATGGAATCCCATACGAGTTAAGAACATAAGCATTTGTGTCTTAGTAGTATTCTGTGCTTCATCTAATATAACATAAGCATCATCAAAAGTTCGACCACGCATATAGGCTAATGGCGCAATTTCGATAACACCCTTTTCAATCATTTTATCAACTGTTTCTATGCCAAGCACATCATTTAATGCGTCATACAACGGTCTTAAATATGGATCAATTTTTTCTTTCAAGTCTCCTGGTAAAAAACCTAAATTTTCTCCAGCTTCTACGACAGGACGTGTTAAAATTATTTTCTTTATTTCAGCTTTCTTTAATAAAGATACTGCATAGACAACTGAAAGATAAGTTTTACCAGTTCCAGCTGGTCCTGAAGCAATAACACATTCATAATCCTTTAATGCATCAATAAAACGACTTTGCCCAAGTGTTTTTGCATAAATTGGTTTTCCACTGACTGTTCTTCCAATTAATTGATTTGAAACTTTAAAAAATTGTTCCTGAGCGTCTTCAATAACACATTGAGATAAATATATAACATCTCTTTCATCTAAACTATTATTTTGTTTGATATGCTGAATGAACGCATTGATTGAATCAAATATTAACTGAGCTTGTTTACGATCACTTGTATTAACTTGTAATACATTATCTCTTAATATAAATTCTTGATTAAATGTTTGTTTTAAGAGTTTTAAATTTTGATCATGTAAACCATGTAATAATTGTGTTTCTTCCAAAGTTAAAGGATTTAATTCAAATTTATAGTTTTGTGTCATTGTCTACCTCTATCTTAATTTTATCGTTGAAACTAAAAATGTAAACAAAAAGAAGCTTTCGCTTCTATTTTGAACGGCGTGCTTTTCTTGCAGCTTCTTGTTTTAATTTACGTTTAACTCCAGGTTTAACGTAATATTCTCTTTTACGTGCTTCAGCGAGGGTACCATTGCGCGATACTTGACGTTTAAAACGACGTAACGCTTCATCTAAACCTTCATTCTCTTTTAAAACGACTCTTGGCATTCTCTCCCCTCCTTTCCTAAAGTTACCGTTGTAATTATAAACAGTCTAGGCGTAAATTGCAAGTTAATATGAAGAATTAGCTTCTAATCCTTGAATTAACTTCACTCCACTCGATGTTCCTATACGATCTGCACCAGCTTCAATCATTTTCTTTAAATCTTCAGATGATTTGACACCACCAGCTGCTTTAACTTTACATTGACCCTTAACAGTATCTTTCATAAGTTTCACATCTTCAAGTGTTGCGCCAGCAGTAGAGAAACCAGTCGATGTTTTTACAAAATGTGCTTTCGCAATCACACATAATTCACATGCACGTATTTTCTCTTCTTCTGTTAGTAAGCAAGTTTCAATAATAACCTTAACAATTTTCCCTTGAGCAGCTTTTACTACTGCTTTAATATCATTTAAAACAACTTCATCTTGTTTATCTTTCAAAGCCCCAATATTGATAACCATATCAAATTCATCAGCTCCTTGAGCTAAAGCAACTTGAGTTTCATATGCTTTACTTTCTGTAGAACTGGCACCTAGAGGAAATCCAATAACCGTACATACTTTAACATTAGAATCCTTTAATGCCTCTTTGCATAATGGAACCCAAAAAGGATTGATACACACAGAAGCGAAAGAATATACAACAGCTTCATCACAAAGTTTAAGTAGTTCTTCCTGAGTTGCGTTTGCTTTTAATAATGTATGATCAATAAATTGATTGTATGTCATTTTGTTCCTCCTTTTGAACAATTACTTTTCGTAAAATATCTTTTGTCGCTGCATCATCACCCATCCAATATTCTTTACCATACTGACGAGTAATATAACGTTCATTCCCTTTCGCTAGAATGAGAACTGTATCATTCTTATTAGCTAATTCTAGCGCTTGTGAAATCGCATCATAACGATCTAATACTATTATATAGTTATTTTCTTTAATTCCACTCGCAATTTCTTGTGCAATCTGCAAAGCAGACTCATTTCTTGGATCTTCTTCAGTCAGAATAATCATTTGACAGTATTTATCACTTATACTACCAAGAATCGGTCGTTTCTTACTATCTCTTTTCCCAGCAGAACCAAACACACTAATAATCTTATTGTTGGGAGATGTTATTGATTGCGCAAATTGGAATATTTTCTCAAATCCATCTGGCGTATGAGCATAATCCACAATTACATTAAAATTTTGGCCTTCTTGAATAACTTCCATACGACCATCAACTTGTGGTAAATCACTTATATGTTCCGCAATTTGCTCGATTGTAAAGCCAGATTGGTGTAAAGCCGCAATAATCGCAAGTAAGTTTGATAAATTAAACTCTGATACGAAATTTGTTTCTAACTTATACGTTTTGTCCTGAATAATTAATGTAAACTTTGTTGATAAAGGACTTAAACTTATATCTTTTGCTTGATAATCTGCTTCTTCATAAATACTATAGCTATATTTTCTTGTATTAATCTCATTAAATAACCTTGCTCCATAAGGGTCATCAATATTAATAATGGCACAACCTTTTGGTTTAATTAATGAGAATAATCTTTTCTTTGCTTGATAATAATTCTCCAAATTTCCATGATAATCTAAATGATCATGCGTTAAATTTGTAAAAATTGTGACATCAAATTTTAGCGCATCAACTCGATGTTGATCAAGACCTTGACTTGATACTTCAAGCGCACATGCTTCCATTTTAGCCTTTAACATCCTTCTTAACATTTTTAAAGTAGGAACCGTCTCATCTGTTGTAAAATCTGGTTTTTCTTTATTTGGACCATATTCAATGGAGATTGTTCCACTATAACCACATGGTTTCCATAAAGAATATAATTCTTTTATTGTCTTAGCTATTGTGCTTTTTCCATTGGTACCAGTAACTCCAATCATATTTAACTTAGAACTAGGATTATGAAAAAATATCGCAGCTGTTCGATTAAGTTCAGAAATTACATTATCAACTTTTATATATTCTATACCTTCGATAAACTTAACATCATCACTGTAAACAACCGCAATCGCTCCATTGATTACTGCTTGAGTAATAAAATTATGTCCATCATGAACCATACCTTTTAAACAGAAGAAAATAGAATTCTTGAGCTGTAATCGTGAATCAGTCATAAATTCTTTAATTTCTATAGGTTTTGCATCATTAAATAATCGATTCAGTTTCATACTCATCTTCTCTTTCCGCTATTAAATACTCATCTTTTATATCAATAACTTTACAACGAATAATTTTATTAATCAAATCATTCGAACTTTTAATGAGTACTGGTAAATATTGACTTGAGTACCCAAATATATAATTATCTTGAAACTCTTCACATAATACATCTATCGATTTTCCTAACCAAGACTTCATTACAATCAAGTTATTCAAATCTGATAATCGTTGAGCTCGATGAACTCGATCTTTTTTAATATCATTTGAAAACTGTGTTTCAAATTGAGCTGCCTTTGTCATTTCTCGTTTTGAATAAGGAAAAATATGCATAAATGAAAATTGACATTTTCTTATATTTTCTAAAGAGTCTTCAAATATTTCTTCAGTTTCTGTAGGGAAACCAACAATTAAATCAGTACTTATACAAATATCTGGGATTTGGTTTCTTATATATTGAACTCTAGATAAATATTCCTCTATCGTATAAGGTCTATTCATCGCTTGAAGAACTGAATTATCGGCAGATTGAAGAGGAATATGTAGATGTCTAGCAAAACGTGGTTCATTCTTTATTAGTTCGATAATCTCATCTGAAACTTCAGTTATTTCAATCGAAGAAATTCTAATTCTTTCTATTTTTGTCTCATGAATAATTCGTGTAAGTAATTGAAATAAACTAGAATTAATATCATTCCCATATCGACCAGTATGTATACCAGTCAATGTTATTTCCTTATGTTCAACATACGAATTTATTTGACGAATTACTTCGTTATCTTCTAATGATCTTTCTCTTCCTCTTGCGAAAGGAATAATACAGTAGGTACAAAATTGATTACATCCATCTTGAACTTTTACATATGCTTTTTTTTGATGCATAAATGAATGTATTGGTAGCACTTCAAAGCTTTTTGGTAGATCAAAAGATTCCTTATTTTGATGTAACTCAATAAGTTCTAAGAATCGATCTTTGTCTTTTGTACCAATTAGTAAGTCAACTTGATATTTCTCTTTCAAAAAATCATGATGAGTTTGTACATAACACCCAACAACTACGATAAATGCATTTGGATTAGATCGTTTAGCCTGAGTAATTTTTTGTCTACTTTTAAAACTAGCAGTATTTGTAACTGTGCATGTATTGATAATGACGAGATCTGTTACTTCTTTGGGTAGGCCTTCAAGATAACCAGCATTTAATAGGGTCTGACGATAAAATTCAGA
>JAJZTY010000118.1 GCA_021847325.1 Bacillota bacterium | reverse complement strand
TTCCGTTTAGCAGCCACAACCCATGATATCGAAAATATTACATTTGTAGATAGTCGTAGTGCAGCTGCGCCGATTCGTCATGTTGCGATTAAGGCAAGAGAAATGGCTAATAACGGTGAATCAGTGGAGACAATCTTAGCGTATGCGGAACGCGTATTCAAAGATTGTAAGACGTATATTCTTCCAGATAATATAGATCAATTGGTTCGTGGTGGGCGTGTTAAGGGTCCAGTTGCGGCATTGATTAACTTATTAAAAGTAAGACTAGGTTTATACATTGATTACAGTGTTAATACCATTGAGAAGTTTGACACAGCACGTACAGAAGCGAAGTTATTCTCAGCAATTATTGAGGATTTGGTTAAGCGTGGTGTGAGTGCTAAAACACATAAAGTTTATTTCCCTGAATGTGATGCGTCTGGACGTGTTGAATCGTTTAAGAAAGCATTGGAAGATGTGATTCCAGGTTGTGAAACAGAGTCCATTATCCTTCCAGCTGGTATTGCGGCGCATGTTGGATTAAATGCATTTGGAATTCAAGCAGTTTTGAAGGATTAGTGATTGAGTTAAAGACCTCTCAGTGTTACGATTAACACAAGAGAGGTTTTTTAATATGAAAGTTGCGGTTGTGACAGATAGTGCTTGTGGGATGAGTCATTTGAATATTAAAATGGAAGGATTGTTTATGATTCCGCTTCAAATTACTGATGGAGAGAACAACTATCTTGAAGGGGAAAACATAACCAACGACCAGTGTTATCAGATGATGTTTATGGGGAAACACATGAAATCATCTCAACCATCTTATGGTCGAATTCAAGAAATGTTTACACAGTTAAAAGAAGAGTATGACCATATTTATGCGATACCTTTGGGGAAAGGTTTATCAAACACATTGAATACAATGGAGCTTGTCGCAAAGGAAGTGGATGTACCATTTACTGGAATGGATTGTTATTCGATGGCCAATATTGAGTTGGTCTGTGCTGTTACGGCAAGACGCTTATTTGATCAAGGCAAGAGTGTTGAAGAAGTTGATCAAATTCTTAAGGATATGGCTGAACATAGTATTACCTTAATCATGGCAGAAGACTTAAAGTTGTTTGCGAAGAATGGTCGTACTACAGCTCTAGCTGCGACGATTGGTGGATTTTTGAATATAAAACCTGTTTTAGTCATCACAAAGAAAACAGAAGGAAGAATCGATATCTTAGAGAAACTTCGTACAATTCATAAGGCTTTCCATTTTATTGTGGAAGAGTTTGAACGATTTGGTGTGGATGAAAGTTATGAGTTTTGTATTGGTCATGCATGGAGTAAAGAGAATGCGGAACTCTTAGAAAGTATGATTCGAGAACGCTTTCCAAAGAATAAACTCTATGTGACGGATCTTATTTGTAGTGGTGGTGTCAATGCTGGATTGGGTTGTGTTGCGACTCAAGCAATTCGTGTTCCTAAGATTTAACTTGAGTTAAGACAAATTCCTCGTTAAAATAGGTCTAATGAGGTAAGTTATGCGTCGATTTAATTTTAAGGCTGTATACAATTGTCGAGATATTGGGGGCTTTTTAACCCATAGTAACCAGGTAGTTCGTAATAATGTTTTTATTCGTAGTGATAATTTAACCGATATTCTACCGAGTGAAATGGAATTCCTTCAAAATCTTGGAGTTCAAGCAGTCATTGATTTTAGACATCAGAATGAAATTGATCATGCGCCAGATCCATTTGTGAATCATCCTGTGATTGATTATCACAATATCGCGATTTTGGATCATGCACAGTTCACATTAGAGGATTTAAATCGAATTAAACTAAGTGATTTATATATTTCAATGTCTGAAAATAAGACATTTGTTAAATCTGTATTTGATACATTAGCCCATTATGATAAAGCGGTTTTATATCATTGTACGGCAGGTAAAGATCGTACAGGTGTGATTACCGCATTATTATACAAATTAGTTGGGGTTCCTGATATTGATATTATTGCGGATTATGAAGTATCATTTACCTATCTAGTGCCAAAATATGCGGGTCGTGATGAAAACGTTAGTGAAATGTATCAGGATTTGTTTAGCTCTAAACCTGAAACGATGGAAACGTTCTTGAATTATTTGAATTATAAGTATCCGAATATCATGGATTATTTCTTATCTAAAGATATTTCAATGGAAACCGTTGATATCATAAAACATAAACTGATTGGTGAGTAAGGAGCTCTATGAATTTAAGAAAAGTATTATTGACGTTATTAGCTATTTTATTCTCTGTTTTAACGTATGCGATTTTACAAGCGTATACAATTCTAACTGTTGTGATGGAAGAGGCTTCGATTACGTATGCACAAACGACAGGTGGCACGATGAATGGTATAGTAGTTTGGATGCAATTTCCAATTATTCTATTAAGCGCATTGATTATTGCTTATCTATTGTTTGGGGATAAGAGTTTAACAAATCAAGCATTAAACCCAAGATCTTTAAAGAAGTAAACGATTAACACCTTAAAGGTGTTTTTTCTAAAGGAGCGTTATGGATAATCTGTTTCAGTTAAGAAGAAAGAATGATAATCGATTAAAAGAATTAGAAATTAATACAAGAGATCAAATACGATCTATGGTGAGTTACATTTCACAGTATGAACTCTCAAGATATGAACTAGAAACATTTAGAAGTGAATTACTCGATAAAACCAATAAATCTATGAAACTTGAGATTAAGGATTCAAAAGAATATTGTGAGAAGTTCTTAAAGAATAAGAAATTAAGTCAATATAGCTTAAAGAATTTCTTTCTATTATCTTATTTTCCAATGATTCTATTTTTCTTTGTGTTTGTCATACTTGTTATTCATCTTTTTTCTACTTGGTTAAATAACACAGGATTATGGTTAAGTGTAGATATTTCCTATGGATATCCTGTATTTATGATTATTCAATATTTCTCAATTGTATTTCTTCTATATCTAGAAAGACGATATTCATTAGAGAATAAATCAAAGAAGAACATTGCGTCTTTTGCGAATATCTTTATTGTGTTAACTGTGATTCAATTCATCTCTGATAATGAGTTACTCTCTAGCACAATGATCACATTAAACTTATTCATTCTATTAGGTTTGATCTTCGTACTCCTTGCATGGACAATCTATAATGAACGTAAAATAAAGTAATCGAGTCATCGATTATTTTTTTATATACAAACATAGATATTCTAGGTATAATATGCCTAGGAGAACTAGGTATGGATAAAAACTATATAGGTGCAGGTTCTAATTTGTTAATCTTAGGTTTAATTAGTCAAAGAGATCGATATGGATATGAGATTATACGCGATTTAGAGATATTATCTGAAAATGTATTTCAGTATAAAGAAGGGACATTATATCCCATTTTACATAAGTTTGAATCATTAGGATATGTGACTTCTTACTTTAAACGTGAAAATAATAAAGAACGTAAATACTATCAAATTACCGATAAAGGACGTAAACAACTTGTTAGTGAGAAAGAAGAGTTTGAGTTATTTAAACAAACTGTAAACAATGTCGTGGGGACATTCAAATATGAGTTCAGTGAGTAATTCATACATTAAACAGGTTCTTAAACAGGTCAAGTTTATAGTAGATCATCGTTCCATTAAGCGTGAATTGAATAGTCATATTCAAGATTTAATTGATGAACATCAGTGGCAAGACCTTTCTGAGGATGAATTAAATCTTAAGATTTTAGAAGAGATGGGAAATCCTATTGATTTGGGTCAATCATTGAATCAAGTTCATAAACCGATATTAGGGTATATATGGGTAGTCTCCAGAAGTATGTTTATTATAATTTTATGTTTTACATTAAATAATTTGTATCAAACGATAGTAGGCACATCACTCATAAAAAAATCAAGTTCTGATGTAAATCTAGATGTTAGGCAAGTTGTAAAAGCGGTTGGAGAGTTAAAGAAAACTGATTATAGTAATAAACAGTTTAAAGATTGGGATATCCATGTAGTTAAGGAACTAGCCTATTCGAAGATAATTTTTGAAAGAATCATACTTCTTGACGATAACAATATGTTGCTTTTATATCGAAGTGAGAGAAAATTTGATTTATTTAATCGATATAATAACCTTTTTATGTATAATTCACTAAAGTTGAAAACTGAGACTGGAATTCAATATGTTCAAGATATGAACGTTCAAATGTGGATGAATGATCTAATGATTTCTTACTTTGTGGATGTACCATACGATTCAAAAGAACTAACATTCAATTTTAATCAAGTCAGTGAGTCTTTTAACTTTATCGTAAAAGGATCTGAAAATGAACAAGAAAATTAGAATAGTAATCTATTGTATTCTTAGCATTATTTGTTTGATTTATCTTGTAAAAGCAAATCAATTATATTTAAGTTTAGAAGAATATGGATTAGCACGTGCAGAAAGTGAACTATATCTAGATCCAATTATTGAAGTTGTTGAGATTAAAGGAAATGATGCAATCTTATTTGCACATGAAGGTAATTATTCTTCTTGTTACTTTGCGAGAAGAAAATTTGGTTTATTTTGGCAAAGTTTTTCTGGGATAGGAATGCTAAGGGAAACAGAAAATCAAAGTGTAGCTTCCATTAAAAAATATAAACAAGAATGTATTAACATGTACGATATCAATCATATGGAAGACTGGTGAACTTATTAACATTGTATGTCATCTCTATTTCTAGTATTATTAGCTTAGATAATCATTCGGGGGAATGTATGGGGCAAACTTTTAATCATTTAAA
>JAJZTY010000013.1 GCA_021847325.1 Bacillota bacterium | reverse complement strand
CGTAAAGCCTGTTTTGTGTATTAAAAAGAACATCTTTCGATGTTCTAATTTTTCTTATCGGTTGTAGTATTCAACAACTAATGCTTCATTGATGACGTCATTTAATTCAGCACGTTCTGGCAAACGTACGTAAATGCCTTTCATCGCTTCTTTATCGAATGTTACATAGTTCTTTGTAGAAACTGTAGCTTCTAATGCTTCTTTGATTGAAGGCATATTACGTGAAGATTCTTTAACAGTAATAACTGAACCAGGTTTTACGATGAATGAAGGGATATCAACCTTGTGACCATCAACTAAGATATGACCGTGGTTAACAAGTTGACGTGCTGCACGACGTGTTCTAGCTAAGTTCATACGGTATACAACATTGTCTAAACGACTTTCTAATAAGAATAAGAAGTTGTGACCTGTGTTACCTGAAGCGTGTTGAGCTTTTAAGTAAGTGTTGTAGAATTGACGTTCGTTAACACCATACATGAAACGAATACGTTGTTTTTCACGGAGTTGTTGTCCGTAGTTTGTTAGTTTTGCAGGACGTGAATCTGGTGCTTTACCAGGAGCCGTCGTACGTGGTCTTTTACCAGCAAATTCTTCGCCAGTTTCAAGAATTGAAAATTGTAAGCGTCTCGATACTTTCCATACCGGACCATTAATGCGTGCCATTGTGTTACCTCCTATGGTTTAATCAAATCATGGGGGACAAATTTTCATCTAATGTGTTAATCTAAGAATTTCACCATTGCAGCTAGGTTACTCTTCGCCAGTTGTGATTAACGCTCGTTACATGACTTTGTCTGCCGCGTTTTGACGCTTTAACAGTTTAGCATTACTTCATCATAAAGTCAAATGATGAAAGAGTCGAATCGAAGCTTGGATTATGCTACAATAAAAAGGAGGTGAAATGGTATGAATTTTGACATTATTTTACAATATTTACAACGAATTGAAGTACAAATCGCATTGGCTGTTCTTATTGTTTTTGTCATTTTGTTCTTGGTTGTAAAACGCTTTAATATTCATCAATTAAAACAAAAAATGCAAGCGATTGAGAAGCGCTATAACAACGTTAAGAGTATACCATTACCATTCAAATTAAACAAAGCAGTCGCATTGGCTCGAGTGAATCCAGAAATTCTTTCGAATGTGAATGATTTTAAAAATAGTTTTGAAGATATTCAAGAAAATTTTAAATCCATTACACATGTTTTAGCTGAAACTGAAGATGCGATTGTGATCGGTAAAGCGAAACATGCGAAGTTAAATTGTCAGGATTTAGCTCAAATGTTAAATCAAATAGAGAAACAAGTTGATCAATTGAATAGTAAATTAGATAGTATTTTAGAAGAAGAAAATCAACAAAGAGGACAAATTACGGAGTTAAAAGAAATCTTTAGACATACGAAAGCAGATTTAGTTGCGCGTAGTGTTCAATTAGCGCATAGTTATCCAACTCTTGAAGCGCGTATGAATGAGATAGAGAAGGCATTTACTTCGTTTGAAGAGTGGATGTATGCGTCTGAATTTGCGAAGGCAAAAGAGAAGATGGAAGAGATTCAAATCAATTTAGATGAACTTCGTAATTGGTTAGAAGTCTTACCTGATTTAATTACATTAGCCAATGGAATTATTCCTAAGCAAATGGATGAGATTGCGGATTATACCAAACGGTTAAATGGTCAACAAGTCTATACGAAACATTTAGAAGTTGAGAAGAATCTAGAACTTATCTCAGAGACGACTCAACAAGATCGTATTAGTTTAAGTCGTTGTTTAGTTAAAGAAGTAGAAGAACATTTACGTGAGAATCAGAAGCGTTTAAGTCAATTACTTTCATCACTTCAAAAAGAAGAATTGGCGCATGAAGAAAGTGCTAAAACCTTGGAACAAGTCAATTCAGGAATTAATGAGATTCGTGAGTTACATCATAATTTAAGTGAACATTTAAAGAAAGATGCGGGTCGATTTGGTTGGGAAGATTTAACAGAGTTACTCAATGAAAAGGCAAAGGCATTAAAATTATTAGAAACCAATTATAAACAGTACATAAAAGTAGTAGAAGATAATAGTTTACCAAGTAGTACCTTATTGATGAATTTAAAAGAATCAATGCAATTGATTCATAATACACGAAATGATTTAAACCATTCATCTGAACGTTTATCGTCTGCTCGAAATGATGAAGAAAGAGCGAAGAAACAACTCCTTAAACTTCATCTAATTATGAATGAGATTCAAGTTAAGATTCGTAAGTTTAGACTTCCGGTTATATCCGAAACCTATGAAGGAGATCTAAGAAAATCGTATCAATATGTGAATAGTATTGCGAAACTATTGGACGATACAACCATTGATATTCAACTCTTAAATGCGACGGTGAATGATGCGATCGATCATATCTATAAACTCTATAACAATGTCAATAACTTAGTTGGAACAGTCGAAATGATTGAAAATGCGATTGTTTATGGAAATAAATATCGTAGTTTAGATTCTGAATTAGATACACAACTCACTCGTGCTGAACTCTTATATCGTAATGGTGATTATACCCAAGGAATAAAAGTCGCAATCGCTGCGATTGAGGCGGTTCAACCGAAACATTTTGAAGGATTGATTAAGGAGAATGCGAAGAGTGCTCACTAATCCCATTTACTTTGATCATGCCAGTTCTACGCCAGTTCATCCTGAAGTCTTAAAGAGCTTATCGGAATTATCAGCTGTTCATTATGCGAATAGTGAATCGCTTCATGAAGCAGGACTTACCATACAAACGATGATGCGTAAAAGTAGAGAAGCGATTGCTTCTCTTCTTGGTGTTTTAGCCACTGATATTACATTTACTTCTGGCGCAACAGAATCAAATAATATCTTAATAAAAGGGATTGCGTTTGCGTACCAACACAAAGGAAAACATTTAATTACGACATCTGTTGAACACTCCAGTGTTTTAGAGAGTTTTCAAGATTTGGAAAAGTTCTTTGGATTTGAAGTCACATACTTACCTGTTGATAACGAAGGACGTATTAAGAGTGAAGATTTAAAAAAAGCACTTCGAAATGACACAACACTGGTCAGCATAATGGCTGTCAATAATGAGACTGGGACAATTATGCCAATTCAAGAATGTGCTCAAATTATTCATTCATATTCACAGGCGATTTTTCATGTGGATGGGGTACAAGCTCTAGGTAAGATTGATCTCAATTTAAGTACAATTGATTGTGCAAGTTTCTCAGCTCATAAAATTAATGGGGTTAAGGGAAGTGGAATTATTGTTAAAAAGAAAAATGTTCAATGTCATCCACTCATAACAGGGGGTTCGCAGGAAGAAGGATTAAGACCAGGTACACCCAATGCGATTCATCATATCTTATTCGCTAAAACATTGCGATTAGCTTTAAATCAAGATAAATCATGGATAAGATCGATAAAATCGTACTTGGTAGATGAATTTAATCAAATGGATGGAATCGTGATCAATAGTCCAATGAATGGATGTTCAGACTACATTTTAAATATCTCATGTTTAAAAGTGCCTTCTCAGATTATGTTAAATTGGTTAAATCAACATCGAATCTATGTATCCGCAATGGCTACATGTCTAAATCGAGATGCTCAACCATCGCATGTATTAGAGGTAATGGGTTTTGAAGGGAATCGATTAAATGGTGTAATCCGAATCAGTATCGGTTATACTAACACCATGGAAGAAGCGAAAACACTTATTTCCATCATTAAAGAAGGGATTGTGAAGTATGGCAGAGATTAAAACGGATCGTATTTTAGTACGATTTGGAGAACTATCCAATAAAGGTAAAAACCGTAATTTATTTGTACGGCAACTCATACAAAATTTAAAGTATCAATTAAGTAATTATCCAGATATTCGTTATCGTAATCAATTTGATCGAATTATGATTGAGTTAAATGGAGCTGATTCAGATGAAGTGTTAGAAAGAGCACGTCATGTTTTTGGGATACGTTCATTAAGTCCAGTGGTTGTGACACCCATGGATTTTGAGTTAATTAATGAGGCGAGTTTAGAACTAATGAAACAAGAAAAAGTTGGAACATTTAAAGTGGATACGAATCGTAAAGATAAAACACTTAACTTTAAATCCAATGATCTAAATCTTAGTGTCGCAAAAACAATTTTAAGTCAAACGGAACATCGTGTTGATGTTCATAACCCAGATATTCGTATTCGAATTGATGTCGATGCAGAGAAGGCAAGTATTGCGGTTAAAACAGTTCTTGGTGCACAAGGATTTCCAATAGGAGTTGGAGGTAAAGCTTTACTTCTATTATCGGGTGGAATTGATTCGCCTGTAGCGGGTTATTACACGATGAAGCGTGGGGTTGAGATTGAATGCATTCATTTTGCGGCTCCACCTTATACAACCATACAAGCACTGGATAAGGTTAAGCAATTAGCTGAGAAGTTATGTGTTTATCAACCTCGAATTAAGTTACATGTGGTCCCATTTACAGAAATCCAACTCGAAATCTATAAGAAAGCACATCCTGCTTATACCGTTGTATTGATGCGTCGCGCTATGATGAAGATTGCGGAACGTGTTATGCATGAAAATAAGATGTTAGCCCTTGTCAGTGGGGAGAGTTTAGGCCAAGTAGCGAGTCAAACTCTACAAAGTATGGCTTCTATACAAGATGCGATGGATGGATTAATCTTGAGACCTTTGTTAACCTTTGATAAAAATGATATTATCGATGTGGCTAAGAAGATTAATACCTATGAAACATCCATCTTACCGTATGAAGATTGTTGCACAATATTTAGTGTCACCAATCCAATTACTAAGCCAAAATTAAAAATCGTATTACTCGAAGAGGCAAAATGTGAACTCGATGAACTCATCGATGTTGCATATAAGTCGATAGAAACGACTGAAATTCGATATCACCAAGAAACATATCTATAGGAGGCATTATGGCATTTGATCGTTTAACTGAAAAATTAACAGAGAGCTTTAAGCGAATTACCAAACAAGATCGTATCTCAGAAAAACACTTAGATACGCTTTTAAGTGATGTACGTTTAGCATTACTGGATGCGGATGTAAATACTCAAGTAGTGAATCAATTCTTAGATAAGATTCATGCGAGTGCACTTAATCAGAAAATATTAACTTCATTGAAACCCAATGAAGCTTTAATGAAATTAGTCTACGATGAACTCGTTGAATTATTAGGGCCAGAAACACCAAGTTTTGATTATCCAAAGGGTCAGAAGAAAGTAATCTTATTTGTTGGTTTACAAGGGACAGGTAAGACAACTTCAGCGGCTAAATTAGCTCAATTATTACGTTCTAAGAAAGATCGTAAAGTATTATTGGTTGCGGCAGACTTAGCTCGTCCTGCAGCGATCGATCAATTAGAAATCTTAGCTGAACAAGCGCAAGTATCTGTGTTTGTTGAGAAAGACGAAAAGAATTCACTCAATGTTGTTAAGCATGCGATGAAATTTGCCGAAAATGGTAACTTTGATACCATCATTGTGGATACAGCAGGTCGTTTAGCCATCGATGAAGCATTGATGTTAGAGCTTAAACAAATTCATGACTACCTCAACCCAGATGAAGTTTTATTAACGGTAGATGCGATGACAGGGCAAGATGTGATTCATACAGCAGATGGATTTAATCGTAATCTTAACCTAACAGGATTAGTTGTAACGAAGTTTGATGCGGATGCTAAGGGTGGTGCCGTCTTATCCGTTAAAGCACTCACGGGTGTACCTGTTAAATTGGTTGGTACAGGTGAAAAGTTAGATGATACCGATATCTTCTATCCAGATCGTATGGCGAATCGTTTAATTGGGATGGGTGATTTACTCAGCTTAGTTGAACAAGCTCAAGATAAGATGGATATTGAAGCGGGTCAAAGAAGTATGGAACGTATTATGGAAGGTCTCTTTACCTTTGATGATATGTTAGACCAATTTAACCAACTTTCAAAAATGGGTTCACTTCAAAATATGTTAAAGATGATTCCTGGCGCAAGTCAATTAGCGAATCAAGTGAATGATACCGAATCCAATGCGATGATTAAGAAGAATAAAGCGATTATTCTAAGCATGACACCAGAAGAGCGTGAAGATGCGTCTTTATTACGTGCATCTCGTAAGAATCGTATTGCGAAGGGCAGTGGCACAACACTTAATGATGTGAATCGTTTGATTAATCAGTATGAGAAAGCAAAAGAACAGATGCGATTATTAAAGCGTTTGGCTAAAAATAATCCCAATATTCGATAGTGTAAAGGGAAAAGACTTGACAGATAATTTATTTAAGCTATACTAAACAAGTAAATACATTAGGAGGACCTTATGGCAGTAAAAATTCGTTTAAAAAGAATGGGTGCTAAACAAAATCCATTTTACCGTATTGTAGCAGCAGATTCCCGTTATCCAAGAGATGGTCGTTTTATCGAATCAATCGGTTATTACAACCCATCCACAAAACCAGCTGAAGTTAAAGTTGACACTGAGTTAGCACTTAAATGGTTAAGCAATGGTGCACAACCAACGGATACAGTTCGTAACTTATTATCTGAAGCGGGTGTTTTAAAAGCATTCCACGAATCCAAGAACGCGAAGTAAGTCATTATGAATCTTGAACAAGCATTATTGGAGTTGGTTCAACCTTTAGTGGCAGACAAAACCAGTTTGAGTGTCAAAGAAATGGCCAGCTTGGATGAGAATGAAATATTGCTTTACGTTTATGCAAAGAGTGAAGATGTGGCTCGTTTAATTGGGCGTCAAGGCAGTATGGCTACCGCTTTACGTAATGTAATGGCGATTGCGACGCGTGTCCAAAACAAACGCATTTCCATTAAATTTGAGTCTTATTAGGATGCGTCGCATCCTTTTTTTAAACCTATGACAAATGAAAAAATAAGAGTTGGTAAAATTGTAAAAGGCTTTGGAATCAAAGGCGAAGTAAAAGTAAAAATATTTACTGACTTTCCTGAGAAACGTTTCAAGTCAAAGAAGATCTTGTATATTGAAAGAGAAACAGGATTTTTAGATGTGGTTATTGAATCTGTTCGTTATCATCAAGAACACGCATTAATTAAATTCGTAGGATATCCTGATTTGACGAGTGTTGAACCCTTTGCTCAATCGGATGTTTATGTGGATCGATCTAGTATTGATACGAAAGAAACTGTTTATTACTTTCAATTGATGAATATGGAAGTTATTGATGAAAATGATAAAGTCATCGGGATTGTGAGTGATGTGATGGAAACCGCAGCTCATGCAGTACTTAGAATTAAAACAGAAGGAAAAGATATCTTAATTCCATATGTGGATGCGTTTATTTTGGATGTGAATGATAAGAAGAATCAAATCAAGATTAAATGGATGGAAGGTCTATGAAAATAAGTATCTTAACCTTGTTTCCAGAGATGTATGAAGGATTCTTAAATACATCGATTATTAAGAAAGCTCGATTAAAAGAATTAGTTGAGATTGAATGTATCGATATTCGATCCTTCACGACCAATAAGCATAATCGTGTTGATGATTATCCTTTTGGGGGTGGTCAAGGTTTAGTGATGGCTGTTCAACCTGTACTGGACGCATTAAACTCTGTTAAACAAGAGAATTCATACACGTTAATCAGTAGTCCTAAAGGAACAACTTTCAATCAAAAGAAGGCACGTGAATTAAGTTTAAAAGATCATATTATCTTCATTTGTGGTCACTATGAAGGAATTGATGATCGTATCCTAAATTATGTCGATGAAGAGATATCGATTGGAGATTACATTTTAACAGGGGGAGAGTTGGCATCCATGGTGATCAGTGATGCGATTGTTCGACTTTTGGATGGTGTTATCAAAGAAGCTTCTCATCAAGATGAATCGTTTGAGGAACATCGCTTAGAGTACCCACAATATACACGTCCACTCATCTATGATGGGATTGAAGTTCCAGATGTATTATTATCGGGACATCATGAAGAGATACGTAAGTATCGTTTGAAAGAATCATTACGTCAAACTTGGCATAAACGACCTGATCTGTTTATTAAGGAACCGTTGAATGAAGAAGAGACGAAAATGATGATTGAAATATTGAAAGAAGAGATGAAAAAAGGTTGATTTCTGATTCAATCTTTGATATATTATTAAAGCCTATGGCTAGGCAGTTCCGCTGATCACAAGATGACATGAACTGTGAGAAAAAAAGGAGCGCGAAAATATGAAATTGAATTTAGTTGAAGAAATTACTCAATCTCAATTACGCACTGATCTTCCTGATTTCAAACCTGGATACCAAGTCCGTGTGGATGTACGTATTCAAGAAGGTGACAAATTCAGAATTCAGGCGTTTGAAGGCTTAGTAATTGCACGTCAGGGAAAAGGTATCGGTGAAACATTTATCGTTCGTAAAATGTCTTCCCAAATCGGTGTAGAAAGAACATTCCCAGTTCATTCACCTATTATTGAGAATATTACTGTATTACGTCGTGGTAAAGTTCGTAGATCTAAATTGTTCTACATGCGTGGACGTTCTGGTAAAGCATCTCGTTTGGTCGAAATTCGATAAGAAAAAGCCGGTTTTTACCGGCTTTTATTCTAATTATGAAAGAAAACAAAAGTTATCAATTATTCATTGAATTCGCAAAGAGCGTATTTACGAGCTTGATTTTTGTGTTGGTACTTACGAATTTTGTGGTGAAACCCATCAAAGTAAATGGGGATAGTATGTATCCTACATTAAAAGACCAATCTCTTGGATTCTCCAATATCCTAACGTATTCCTTATTTGGTGTGAATCGATATGATATTGTGATTGTTTATGTGGAATCAATGGATGAATACTTGGTTAAACGTGTCATTGGTTTACCGAATGAGACGATTGAAGTTAAAGATGATAAAGTCTATATTAATGGAGAAATGATTAGCCAAGATTTCTTGGATGAGAATTATAAGAGTCAGTTTCCTATTTTTACGAATGGTTTTGAATCAGTCACATTAGGGGATGATGAAGTATTCTTAATGGGTGATAATCGACCTTATTCAAGCGATTCACGCGTGTTTGGGGCGTTTAAATTAGATGATATCATAGCGAAAGATGCGTATATTTTTTATCCTCTTAATGAGATAAATTGGTTTAAAGGAGATTAAATGAGTATTCAATGGTTTCCGGGTCACATGACTCGCGCAAAACGTGAAATGCAAGAGCGCTTAAAAATGGTGGATATGGTGATTGAATGTCGTGATGCACGCATTCCTATGGCATCAATAAATCCACTTATTTTTGAATTGGCAAAAGATAAACCTAAACTAATTGTATTAAGTAAACTTGATATGTCTGATCCTAAGGCTACAGCGGACTGGATGAAACAATTGAGTAGTGAAAATACAGTCGTATTGGCACTAGATTTACTGAATGATGATACTCGTAAGAAGGTTGTAGATGGATGTCTTTTAGTCATGAAGCCTAAATTTGAACGATGGAAAGCACGTGGAATTGGAGCTCGTAAGATTAAGGCAATGGTGGTAGGAATTCCAAATGTAGGGAAATCAACTCTAATCAATCAACTTGCAAAAAAGAAGGTTATGACAACTGCTGATCGACCTGGAGTTACAATGTCCCTTAAATGGGCAAATGTACATCCACAACTCGATTTATTGGATACCCCTGGTGTACTATGGCCAAAGTTTGATGAACCTCAAACAGGGATTCATTTAGCCCTAGCTGGATCTATCAGTGAGAAAGTATTACCGATTGATGAGCTAGCGTACATTGCGTTTGATTTTGTGTTAAAACACTATCCACATTCAATTAAGAACCGATATGAATATAATGGATCAGATCCAAAAGAATTTTTTGAACATATCTGTAAGTTGCGTTTATATATTAAGAAAGATGAACTTCAGATTGAACAAGCATACAACACATTCTTACGTGAATTAAAACAAGGGACTTTGGGCCCAATGAGTTTTGAATATGTCCAAGATTTGGCTTGAAGATGAAATTACGGATGAATTGATATTAGGACTAGATGAAGCAGGACGAGGTCCTCTCGCTGGTCCTTGTATTGTGTCTGGGGTGATATTACCAAAAGGGTATACTCATCCACTCATTAATGATTCTAAACAATTATCTGAGAAACAGCGTAAACAATGTTTTAAAGATATCTTAAAAGATGCGTTATGGGTGATGGTTGTGTCTGTTTCACCTTTAACAATCGATAAAGATAATATCTATCAAGCCACAAAAAATGCGATGAAAATGATCGCATCTTACTCTGATGCGAAGATTGTATTAAGTGATGCGATGCCCTTTACCATTATTGGAAAAGATGTTCGAGATTATGTTAAAGGGGATTCTCGAAGTATCAGTATTGCGGCCGCAAGTATTATTGCGAAAGTAACGCGTGATCAAATTATGGATGAGTATGATCGGGAATATCCAAATTATGGGTTTTCTCAGCATAAAGGTTATCCAACGAAGAAACATGTGGAAGCTCTTCATCAATATGGAATCACACCCATTCATCGTTTAAGTTATGAACCAGTTAAAACATTAACTCAAAAAACATTGTTTGATTAGGATAATCATTATCTACCTCATATTTAAGGGTATGAACTCTAAACAACTCTTAGCCTATAGTATTAAATATGAAGGGGATTATACCTCAATTCATAAAGCAATAGAAAATAATGAACCCTATGTACCTATTAAGGAAGAGGGTTTTTATTTCACTCTTTGTGATGAAATCTATCCAGAATCATTAAAAGTTTTGAAAAATCCTCCTTTTGTACTATACTATCGAGGAAACATAGAACTCTTGAAAAAGGAATGTGTTTCTGTCATTGGGAGTAGAAATGCCTTATCCTACGCTATTAAATGGACTGAAAAGGTTGTAAAAGAACTATCAAAACGATATGTGATTGTAAGTGGAATGGCCAAAGGGATTGATGGATTAGCCCACTTATTTGCGATGGAAAATGGAAGTACAATCGCTGTATTAGGGTGTGGAATTGATGTGATTTATCCTTTATGCAATAAAGAGTTATACAATCAAATTAAGACAAAGGGATTAATTCTATCCGAATATCCCATGAAAACAGAAGTTCGTAAACATCAGTTTGTGATGCGTAATCGGATTATTGCGGGCTTAGGTCAAAGCTTGTTTGTGATGCAGTCGAATTTAAAAAGTGGGTCAATGATTACGGTCAATGTGGCTTTGGATTGTGGTAAAGATATTACCTGTTTGCCCTTTAATTGTGATCAAATTGAAGGTGAGGGAAATAATTTCTTAATCCAACAAGGCGCAAATATCTTGACAAACCTCGAAGAATTGACCAAACTATGAAATACAGTGAAAAAAAACGGTAATCGTTAAATATAGGAGCAGTTATGCGTAATTTAGTAATCGTGGAATCCCCATCGAAGTCCAAAACAATCCAAAAATATTTGGGAGATGATTTTGAAGTTGTCTCATCCAAAGGACATATACGTGATTTATCAACCACGGGTAAAGGTGGTTTAGGGGTTGATGTCGATAATGGGTTTAAACCTACATATAAGATTAATAAGGATAAAGGGGATACCGTTAAACAACTTAAAACCAAAGTTAAAAAAGCGAGAATGGTTTATCTAGCGACTGACCCTGACCGTGAAGGAGAAGCTATTTCTTGGCACTTAGCGGATGAGTTAGGTTTAGATAATACGAAAGCACAACGTGTGGTATTTAATGAAATTACAAAACCAGCCATCTTAGAAGCATTTGAACATCCTCGTGATGTCGATATGAATTTAGTTCGATCACAAGAAACACGTCGTATCTTAGATCGTATTATTGGATTTAAGTTATCTAAACTTTTACAAAGTAAGATTTCGTCTAAATCAGCAGGAAGAGTACAATCGGTTGCGTTAAGATTAATTGTCGAAAAAGAAAAAGAAATACAAGCATTCGTTCCTGAAGAAAAATGGACGATTAAAGCGTATTTCGATAAGAATAAAACAGAGTTTGATGCGGAATTAGAAAAGTTTGAAGGTAAGACTTTAAAAATTAAGAATCAAGCAGAGAACGATAAGATATTATCAGAATTGAACAATGAATTTAAAGTTCAATCTATTGTAGAAAAAGCAGGTGCTAAAGCACATAAGTTCCCATTTATTACATCAACCCTCCAACAAGAAGCTGCGAATAAACTAAACTTCCCAGCTAAAAAAACCATGCGAATTGCCCAAAAGTTGTATGAAGGTGTGGATATGAAGGATGGTCAAGAAGGTTTGATCACCTATATGCGTACCGATTCAACACGTTTTTCAGATGGATTTGTGAAGGATGCGCAAAACTTTATTCGTAACACGTATGGTCAAGAATATGTTGGTTTCTATAAAGTTAAAGATAACAACAATGCTCAAGATGCACATGAAGCGATTCGTATGACACATATTGAATATACTCCAGAGTATCTAAAAGACGTTTTAAGTGCAGATGAGTTAAAGCTATACTCACTTATTTATGCGCGTTCACTTGCGTCACTTATGTCATCTCCAAAGACTAAGACGATTACAGTAACTTTAGCTCAAAAAGGCTATGAGTTTATTGCGAAGGGTTCTAAGTTAGAGTTTGATGGTTATTTAAAAGTTTATAGTAAGTATGAGTCCAGCAAAGATAAATGGTTACCAGAATTAAAACAAGATGAAATCATCCATAGTTTAAAAAATGAAGGAACACAAAGTTTCTCTAATCCACCTCTTCGATATTCTGAAGCACGATTAATTGAAGCACTTGAAAGCAAAGGAATTGGACGACCAAGTACGTATGCGATGATTATTGATACCATCATTGAAAGAGCGTATGTCACTTTAGAAAAAGGTGAATCCAGTAAGACTAAGGTATTTATTCCGACTGAACAAGGATTCTTAACCGATTCTAAATTAAAAGAACATTTTGAATCGATTATTAATGTCGATTATACGGCACAAATGGAAAGTGAATTAGACCATATTGCGGAAGGCAATCAAGATCATGTAGAAGCATTAACTCGTTTCTACAATCGTTTTACACCACTCTTAACGCAAGCGTATGAAACCATGGAAAAGATTGCGCCAGTCGAAGTGGGTCGTGATTGTCCACTTTGTGGGAATCCACTTGTACAACGTAAAGGCCGTTTTGGACCATTTATTGCGTGTAGTACCTATCCAACCTGTAAACATATTGAGAAAATTGAAAAAGAAAAAGAAGAACCTCAGTTTACGGGAGAAATGTGTCCAAATTGTGGATCTCCACTTGTGACACGTAAAGGCCGATTTGGACCATTTGTCGCATGTAGTAATTATCCAACCTGTAAGACGATTATTAATTCAAAAGCAAAAACTCAAGAAGTGAAAGAAACAGGCGAAATGTGTCCTGATTGTGGTAAACCTCTTGTTGAAAAAATGAGTCGCTATGGTAAGCCTTTTGTCGGATGTAGTAATTATCCAAAATGTCGATATATACAAAAGAAAGCGAAGACTGAAGATGAAGAATAAGTTTGTACGTGTTATTGGAGCTGGTTTAGCTGGATGCGAAGCGACTTACCAACTCGTAAAACGTGGAATACCTGTGCATTTATATGAAATGAGACCCGTTAAATCTTCTCCGGCACATAAGACCAATGATTTCGCGGAACTCGTTTGTTCAAATTCATTACGTAGTGATCAACTATTGAATGCCGTTGGTGTACTCAAAGAAGAATTACGTTTATTAGATAGTTTTATTATGAAACATGCGGATCGTCATCGTGTTCCTGCAGGCAGTGCATTAGCGGTTGATCGTGAAGGGTTTGCGAGAAGTATTACCGAAGAAATTAAGAACCATCCACTTGTGACTGTCTTTCATGAAGAAGTGACAGAACTCGATGAAAATATCCCTACGATTATCGCTACAGGACCTCTAACTTCAGATCCTTTAGCGGAGTTTATCAAGAATCGTTTTAATCAAGAATCACTTTATTTCTATGATGCGGCTGCACCAATCATCGAAAAAGACTCAGTCAATTTTGAAAAAGCGTATTTTAAATCAAGATATGATAAAGGTGAAACTCAAGACTATATCAACTGTCCTATGACAAAGGAAGAGTTTGAGAACTTTTATCACGAGTTAATCAATGCAGAAACGGTCACTTTAAAAGAATTCGAAAAAGAAATCTTCTTTGAAGGATGTATGCCATTCGAAGTTATGGCTAAACGTGGTCCGATGACTTTAACCTTTGGACCAATGAAACCTGTTGGACTTGAAAAAGATAATGGTAAACGTGCCTATGCGGTTGTACAATTAAGACAAGATAATGCGGCTGCATCCTTATATAATATAGTAGGATTTCAGACACATTTAACATGGCCTGAACAACGTCGTATCATTCGAATGATTCCAGGTTTAGAGAATTGTGAGTTTGCACGATATGGTGTTATGCACAGAAATACGTATATCAAATCACCACTGCTTTTAAATTCAAATTATCAAAGTAAAGATGTAGAGAATTGGTATTTTGCGGGACAAATGAGTGGTGTTGAAGGGTATGTGGAGTCCTGCGCAAGTGGTTGTGTAGCGGGAATTAGTTTAGCTCGAAGACTCTTAGGTCAAGAAGTCTTTACCTTTGATCCTAACTCGATTATTGGCGCAATGGCTTATTATATAACTCATACGGACCCTGAACACTTCCAACCTATGAATGCGACCTTTGGTTTATTGAATTATGAAGATAAAGGGAAGAAACATGATCGTAAAGAACGTTATGCTCAAATGGCACTTGATGCTTGTAGGACAATGATACAAAAATATGATGTATAAAGAAATCGATGACTTTTTAAAATCCATACGATTGAAAAACACAGGTTCTAAACATACAGAGGCTGCATATTTTCGTGATTTAAAACAGTTTTATGATTATTGTTTAAATGAAAATGTTCAGGATTTTAAATCAGTTGATTTACCTTTTATTCATTCTTATATTCATTATTTGAATACTCAAACAAAACAAGGTCTTAAATCGACCAGTTTAGCGCGTAAACTTTCTAGTTTGCGCTCTTTTTATGATTTCTTAGTCATGCAAGAATTACTGGAGTATAATCCTTTTCATGATTTAAGTCCTATCAAAAAGAAACATCATCTTCCTGATTTTCTCTTGTTTGATGAAATGATGATGTTGCTGGATTCCTTTGATTTAAGTGATTCAGAAGCGTATCGTAATCGAGTGATGTTTGAGTTGATGTATGCGTGTGGGTTACGTGTATCTGAATGTGTTAATTTAAAAATAAGTGAGATTGATTTTCATGATCTAAGCTTAAGATTTATTGGTAAAGGAAGTAAGGAAAGAATGATTCCTTTTTATCCTAGTATGAATGAGTTACTGATTAATTATGTCAAACATATACGTCCTACGTTTAAGAATTCATTTAAACATGATATCGTCTTTGTAAACTCTAAGGGTGATCGAATGACTTCACGTGGGTTTCAATACTTACTGGATAAAAGTGCACTAGAAGCAGGTTTAAAAAGAACGGTTCATCCCCATATGTTAAGACATAGTTTTGCGACACATTTATTGGATAATGGGGCTGATTTAAGGGTTGTACAAGAGCTTTTGGGTCATGCGAATTTAAGTACTACGCAAATCTATACTCATGTGACCTTGGATCGTTTAAAAGATAGTTATTTAAAAGCCTTTGAGAGGGCGAAAAAATAGAGCCGCGAAAAAATAGAGCATATACTTGTCATACGTGTTTCACTATGGTATATTATTCAATGGCATCTTATGAAGATGTACTTCACACATCAGGGATTCACAATTCCGTGCTCAATGAGTTAATTGTGTCAGAACTGGTGGAGGACTAACGGAAAGCGAGGATTAAAAATGTCAGTCGTATCGATGAAGAAGTTGTTAGAACATGGGACTCATTACGGTCATCAAACCAAGAAATGGAACCCAAAAATGAAGCCGTATATTTACGCGGCTAAAAACAAGGTATATATCATTAACTTAGAAAGAACTTTAACTAAGTTGGATGATGCTTATGCAGCACTACGTGCTATCGCTGAAAAGAACGGTAAAGTATTGTTTGTTGGAACAAAGAAACAAGCTCAACAAATCGTTTTAGATGAAGCGCTAAGAAGTGGATCTTTCTACATTAACCAACGTTGGTTAGGTGGAACTTTAACAAACTTCAGAACAATCCAAAAGAGAATTAAACGTTTACTTGATATCCAAGAAATGGAAGCAAGTGGAACATTAAGTGTTTATCCAAAGAAGGAAATTGCACAAATTAAGAAGGAAGAAGCACGCTTAGAAAACTTCTTAGGTGGAATTAAAGACATGAAGAAAGTACCTGATGCGGTATTTGTTGTCGATCCTACTGAAGATTACAATGCAGTTTTAGAAGCTAAGAAATTAGGTATTCCTGTATTTGCGATTACAGATACAAACTGTGATCCAGATCTAATTGATTATGGTATTCCAGCAAATGATGATGCGATTCGTTCAATCAAATTAATCGTTAGCTTAATGGCTGATGCGATTGTAGAAGCTAAGGGTGGTATCTTAACATATGCTCACCAAGAACAAGATCTTGAAAAAGATATTACAATGAGCGATGTTATTATCAACGTTAACCAACAAAATGAAGAAAACGAACGTCGTCGTAAACAACGTATGGAAGAACGTCGTCAACGTGAAGAACGTTTCGGCCGTAAACCTTACGATCGTAACGAACGTGGTGGAAACTCTGATCGTCCAAAACGTGATTTCAAACAATATACTCCAAGAACTGAAAAAGCAGTTGAGACTCCAGTAGTTGAAGCTGAAAAAGTTGTGGAAGCAACTGAGGTGAAAGAATAATGATTACTGCAGCACAAGTAAAAGAGCTAAGAGATAAGACTGGCGCTGGTATGATGGATTGTAAGAAGGCATTAACTGAAACAAACGGTGACATGGCTCTTGCGATTGATTGGCTACGTGAAAAGGGTATTTCTAAAGCAGCTAAGAAAGCGGATCGTATTGCGGCTGAAGGTTTAACTAAAGCTTTAGTTAGTGGCAATCGTGCGGTTGTATTAGAAGTTAACTCTGAAACTGATTTCGTTGCGAAGAATGAACAATTCTTACATTTATTAGAAGTTGTTGGACAAGCTTTATTACAAGGCAATGCGACAACTGTTGAAGAAGCACATTCTTTAGTTTTCGAAGGTAAGACTTTAGAAAACTGGATCGTTGATGCGACTGCGACAATCGGTGAAAAAATCACTCTTCGTCGTTTCGAAATTCTAGAAAAAACAGATGCGGAAGTATTTGGCTCTTATGTACACATGGGTGGCAAGATTTCTGTTATTACTAAATTAAGTGCTACTGAGGATGCGGATGTGGCTAAGGACATGGCAATGCAAGTTGCATCTATGAATCCAAGTTATATTTCTCGTCAACATATGCCTGCTGATTACATTGAGCATGAACGTAAAATTCAATCTGAAATCATTAAGAATGATGAAGCTCTAGCTAGCAAGCCTGAGAATGTTCTTAAGGGTATTTTAGAAGGTCGTTTAAGCAAGACTCTTCAAGAATCTAGCTTAGTTGATCAATTATTCTTCAAAGACCAAGACAAGAAAGTTGCGGAAGTATTAAAAGCTGCTAAAACTGAAGTCGTAGCGTTTGTTCGCTATGCAGTCGGTGAAGGTATTGAGAAGAAAGCTGATAATTTTGCGGAAGAAGTAATGAACCAAACTTTTGGTCAGTAAAAATATGAAGGACACATTTTGTGTCCTTTTATTAAAAGAGGAGGTAGCATGTATAAACGAATTTTGTTAAAATTGAGTGGCGAAGCACTTGCGGGTTCAAGTAATGGTTATGATCCAGAGGTCTTGGCTCAAATTGCCAATGAAGTGAAGGAAATTACTGAATTAGGTGTCCAAGTCGCAATCGTCGTGGGTGGAGGTAACTTCATTCGGGGTAAATTTGCGGAACAAATGGGGATCGATCGAGTTCAAGCGGATTACATGGGTATGTTAGGTACAGTAATTAACTCTATCGCAATCCAAGGTGTTTTTGAAAAACATGGTATTATTACTCGTGTTCAATCTGCGATTGAAATGAGTAAGATTGCGGAACCTTTTATTGTTAGACGTGCTGTTCGACATTTAGAAAAGAATCGTGTTGTGATTTTTGCGGCGGGAACAGGTAGCCCATATTTCTCAACCGATACAACTGCTGCACTTCGTGCGTCGGAGATTGGCGCAGATGTTATACTTATGGCAAAGAATGGTGTGGATGGAGTTTATGATTCAGATCCTAAATTTAATCCAAATGCCAAACGTTACGATCACTTAAGTTATCGTGATGTTATCCAACAAAATCTACAAATTATGGATCACACTGCTATTACGATGTGTAATGATAATAATATCGACCTTATTGTGTTCAATATGAACCAAAAGGGTAATATTCGAAAAGCAGTTGTGGAACGTAATATTGGAACTATTATTTCAAAGGAGAACAATGAATGAAAGCACATTTAGATGCCGCTAAAGAAAAGATGTTAAAGCGTATTGCGAAGTTAGAATCTCATTTTCAAACCATTCGTACAGGTCGTGCTAATCCAACACAATTAGCTGAAGTTGCGGTGGATTATTATGGAACTCCAACTCCAATTAACCAAATCGCTAGTATTCAAGTTGTTGAAGGTCGTCAATTGGTTATCAAACCATATGATAATTCTGTTTTACGTGGAATTGAACATGCGATTCAAGCTGCTAATCTTGGGTTCAATCCAACCAATGATGGTCAAGTTATTCGTATTCTTGTCCCTCAATTAACTGAACAAACTCGTAAAGAGTTAACAAAAGAAGTGGCTAAGCATGCGGAAGAAGCTAAAGTTGATTTAAGAAATATTCGTAGAGATGCGAATGATCATATTAAGAAAGATGATACTTTAACGGAAGACTTAGAAAAAGAAGCGCTTGATAAGATTCAAAAATTAACGGATGAACACATTAAGATTATTGATGAAATTGTTAAAGCGAAAGATAAAGACATTATGACAGTATAAGCTCACTCCGTGAGCTTATTTTCTAAAGGAGATCGTATGGGATTTAAACATGTAGCACTCATTATGGATGGAAATGGTCGATGGGCGAAAGCTCAAAATAAAGTTCGTACATTTGGACATCTTCAAGGAAGTGAGAAGGTTAGAGAAATTGCGATTGCGGCAAATGATTTAGGGATAGAGGTTTTAACACTCTATGCTTTTTCTACAGAAAATTGGAAGCGACCTAAAGATGAGGTAGATTATCTAATGGCTCTACCCGATGTCTTCTTCAAAAAATTCTTAAAAGAGCTTATGGAGAAGAATATTCGTATTCAAACCATTGGTGAGCTTGAAGCTTTTCCAGATTCTACGCGTAATGTGCTTTTACGTGCGATTGAACAAACCTCAAATAATACAGGTATGATCTTGTGTTTTGCGATGAATTATGGGGGCCAACGTGAGATTTTCTTGGCTGCTCAACACTATCATCAAGCTATTCTAGATGGTATAATATCTAAAGATATTACATTGAGTGAATTTGAACAATTCCTTATGACTAAAGATTATCCCGCTGTTGATTTATGTATACGAACTTCAGGAGAAATGCGTTTGTCTAACTTCTTATTATGGCAGTTAGCGTATGCTGAACTTGTATTTGAACCGTGTGCATGGCCAGATTTAACGGCTGATCATTTTAAAGAAATTGTATTGGATGCACAGAAAAGGGATCGTCGTTTCGGAGGCCTTTAATGAAACAAAGAATTTTAACCGCACTTGGAATTACTGCAGTTGTATTACCTTCTTTCTTATATGGAGGACTACCTTTTCAATTGGTTGTGTTCTTCTTTATTTTGACATCTCTTTATGAAATGTATGCGGTTAAGAAAGATAAATGGCCAATTTGGCTTTATCTTATGATGGTTGTTTTGATTATTGCATTTGCATTATTGGATTTGAATACATTGTATATTGGGATGATTATCCTACTTATGACTTTGTTTATGATCACCATTTCATTTGATTGGTTTACACCTTTTGATTTAAGTTATATTTATACAATGATGATTCTTCTTACTACTGCTTTAAGAGCTGTGTTTGTGGCAGTTGGTTATGGAAGAATTGAATTATTGTTTATCCTTATCGCAACTTATGCGACAGATACTGGTGCTTATTTCTCAGGTTATTTCTTTGGTAAACATAAGTTAAATGAACGTATATCACCTAAGAAAACGATTGAAGGATCCATAGGTGGATGGTTGTTTGGGTTTTTAATTGGAATTGCCTATGCTTATTTCTTTGTGGATCGTTTACCGTTTGAATTTATGGTTTTATGTAGTGCAATTTTACCTATTGTTTCTCAAATAGGGGATTTAGCCTTTAGCTCAATTAAGCGTTATTTCAATATCAAGGATTTTGGGACAATTTTCCCAGCGCATGGTGGTGTTCTAGATCGTATTGATAGTTTATTGTTTAGTTTAATGGCATTCTATATTTTAGTAGGAATTATGTTATAAATGAAAAAAATAGTAATACTTGGGGCGAGTGGTTCTATTGGTGTTCAAACTTTAGATGTCATAGCTCAACATTCAGATAAATTAGTTTGTTTAGGCATTAGTGTTGGCCAGAATATTGATTGGCTAAAAAAACATTTAATCCATCATTCGTATAAACTTGTAGTTGTAAAGAATCAGAAAGATAGGGACGAATTGTCACAGCTTTTTCCTTTGCAGGAGTTTGATTATGGGGATAATGGTTTATTAAAACTAGCGATTTTAGATGAAGCAGATACTGTTGTGAATGCTTTAGTTGGATTTGCTGGGTTGGTGCCTACCTTAAAAGCAATTGAGAAAGGTAAGGATATTGCCTTAGCGAATAAGGAAACATTGGTTGTGGCTGGTAAACTCGTTATGGATACAGTCAAACAATATAAGGTAAATCTAAGACCGATTGATTCTGAACATTCAGCGATCTTACAAGCTTTACAGGGAAATAGTTTAGATGAAGTTAGTCGTATTATTGTGACTGCTTCTGGTGGTAGTTTTAGAGATAAAACAAGAGAAGAACTTAAAAATGTTAGTGTTAAAGATGCTTTAAGACATCCTAATTGGTCTATGGGTCAAAAGATTACCATTGATTCCGCAACACTTGTGAATAAAGCGTTTGAAGTGATTGAAGCTCATTGGTTGTTTAATTTACCTTATGAAAAGATTGAGGTTGTTATTCATAAGGAAAGTATTATTCATTCCATGGTTGAGTATTTTGATGGTTCGATTATGGCACAACTTGGATCACCGGATATGCGTGTTCCTATACAGTATGCATTGTGTGGACCTTCTCGTTTACCATTAAGTGGACAACGATTGAATTTTAATATCTTAAGTCAATTGAATTTTAAACCTTTGGATGAATCCTTTTATCCTTGTTTTCCAATGATTATTAAAGCGGCTCAAAAGGGTGGAAATCAAATGGTGATTGTGAATGCGGCGAATGAAGCTGCAGTTCAATTATTCTTAAATGAAAAGATTCGTTTCTTACAAATAGAAGAGATTATCAAGGAATGTTTAGAATCGATTCCATATAAAGAAATAATGAGTATTGAAGAAATGGTTCAATTAGATCATGCGATTAAGCAATCTGTATTGAATCGTTATAAGGAGACTGTATGAATACTTTCTTGTATTTTATCTTAGTGTTAGGTGTCATTGTCCTAATTCATGAAATTGGGCATTTAATTACAGCTAAATTATTTAATGTGTATTGTAAGGAATTTGCGGTTGGAATGGGTCCAAAACTCATTAGTCGTAAGTTTGGTGAAACGGAATACAGTATTCGTGCATTACCACTCGGCGGATTTGTGGCGATGGCAGGTGAAGAAGGTGTAGATGATAATGTACCTTTTGAACGTAGTATTTTAGGTATTAAACCTTGGAAACGTATGATTGTAATGTTAGCAGGTATTGCGATGAATTTCGCACTTGCGTTTGTCATTTTTGTCGGTATTTATGCATATCAAGGACAAGCTGTTGAAGCCCCAAAACCAATTATTGTCGGAACGGTTGAGAATTCTCCTGCGGAAAAAGCAGGTTTCTTAGCGAATGACATAATCAAGAAAATAAGTTTCTCTGATGGGACAAGTGTTGTGCCAAAAGATTTCTATGAAATAATTACCTATATACAGATGTATACGGATACTACGACTTTCTTAGTTGAAAGAGATGGTAAAGAACTCGTTATTTCAGTTACTCCAGAGTTTATTGCGGAAGAAAATCGTTATTATCTTGGGATAGAAATGCCAAGTGCTACACGAGTTGAAATATCTTTCCTTGAATCTTTTAAGTATGGCGCATTAGAAGTTTCTAATACTGTAAGTAGTATGGTATTTACTTTAACTCGCTTAATTCGTGGTATTGGTTTGAATGCGATTAGTGGTCCTATTGGGATTTATCAAGTAACGGCAACACAAGCTTCTTATGGCTTATTAAATATTCTTTATCTTATGGGTTTATTATCCATTAATGTGGCGATTTTTAACTTATTGCCTCTTCCTATCTTAGATGGTGGACGTGTCGTATTAACATTTTATGAGATGATTTTTAAGAAACCGATGAGTAAAAAAGTTGAACAAGCGTTAATGGTTGTGTCTATTGGATTACTTCTTTTATTGATGGCTTATGTGACTCTGCAGGATATATTACGATTAATATAAGATTAAATATGTTAAAATAATTAATATGAAAAAACTTAACTTAACTAAAACAAATATATTCTTAATATCTCTTTCAACAACTTTAGCAATTCTTTTAGGATTTTCTATATACGTTAATCTTAGTATAGAAAGACCTATTCGCATTGAAGACTTTTCTAGTATGACACAAGACCAATTGCTTGCTTGGTCTCAAGAAAACGAAATTAAGATAGAAACGATTGAAGAATATAATGATGAGATTGAAGTAGGTAAAGTAATCTCTCAGGATACTATAGTCGGTGAACGTTTGTTTGCTGGATCAACTGTTAAAGTAATAATATCAAAAGGACCAAATCCTGAAGTTATGGTCAACTTAATTGATTTCAAAGGTAAGGATATTGGAGAAGTTCAACAGTTCATAGAACTTAATCGCTTGCTTGCGGCTTCGATTGAGTTTGAAAAGAGTACTGATGTTAATTCAGCTTATTTCATTAGAACGGATGTACAAGCAACATCAATCAAACGTGGTCAAGCTATCAAATTCTATATATCAACGGGTTCTAAAGAAGAACTTACAACTGTAGTAGTCCCTGATTTTACAGAGTATACTCGCCAACAAATTTCTTCATGGGGACAATCAAATAATATAAAGACAAATATCACAGAAGAATTTAATAATGATGTCTCTCCTGGAAAGGTTATAAGCCAATCTCAAGCTCCTAACACAAGTATTTATGATGGTAGTAGTGTAACTATCAAAATGTCATTAGGCGCTGGAGTAGTTCTAGAAAACCTTGTAGGCAAGAGTAAATCAACCATAGACAAGTTTATCAATGATAATGGATTAAAAGTTAATTACTCATATACGTACTCTTCTGCACAAAACAAAGATTTAGGTATATCCATGAGTCCAAGTGCTTCTACAAAAGTTGGTAATGGTACAACAGTTAATGTGACCTTATCATTAGGTAAGATATCTATATCAGACTTCAAAGGGAAGACACTCGCATCTTTACAGGCGTGGGTCGCAGAAGTTAATAAACAAGGTGCTGATTTAAAAGTTACTTCTACTCAAGAATATAGTGAAGGTACATCAAGTGGCTTAATCATTACTCAAACTCCTTCAAGTGGGGATGTTAATCCTGGGGTTACAATTAAAGCATCCGTATCAAAAGGAGTCGGTACCGTAGTTGGTACATTCGTAGGTACTACAAAGACTTCTCAAGAAGGATTAAAAGTTAATACAAGTACAAGTTATCATGCAAGCATTCCTAGTGGACAAGTAATAAGCCAAAGTATTTCAGCGGGCACAACAGTTGATACCAATTCTTCGATTAATTTAGTTGTTTCATTAGGAAAAGTTCAAGTCGGATCATATTCATCTCTATCAGCATTAGAAAGCTGGAAAAATTCAGTTAACGCGAATGGAGCAAATATTAGTATTTCCACAACTGAAGATTGGAATTCTGCAGAGAAAGGTACTTTAGTATCACATACTAATGCTAATTCATCAGTCAATCCAGGAACAACAATTACAGCATTAGTTTCCAGAGGCCCAAGTGTAACTGTTCCAAATTATGTAGGTGGAGGAGAGCCTTCATCTGGTGGAGGTATAACTATTAATGTAGTTTCAAGAGATTTTAGTGATACTGTTGCAGCAGGTGTTGTTATATCACAATCAAAGAATCCTGGTGTCTATGCAAGTGGGGTTGTAGTTGATATACGTGTGTCAAAGGGTAAACAGGAGATAATTAAAGTTACTGTTCCAGATGTTGAATGGATATCTTCAGTAAGTAGCTCTGAGAGTGATACAAGAAGAATGGTAAATGAGGTTATGTCAAAGAATGGAGTTAAAGTCAATATAGTTGCGGTTGATAGAGACAAGAGTAATGGAGATATAATTTCTGTATCCCATGCAGCGGATAGTAAGATTGATCCAAACGAAGTAGTAACTGTTGAAATTCAAGTTCAAAAATAAACTAAAAAGCGAGAAGAGTAAATTCTCGCTTTTATAATGAAATATATTGTTGTTATGAAGAATATTAATATAAATCTATGGAGTGGTTGTTTGAGGAATATCCTCAATTTCTAGATAATATATATTTCTTAGATTTGTGTTTATTTTTAGTGAATATTTACGAGTTTGAGAGTTGAATTCTCTTAAACCGGTTCCGTTATGATCCTGAATACTTATTAAATCATTGAATTGATTTGTGGAAGTGAACATATAAATGTAGTATTTTCCAACAGGTAAT
>JAJZTY010000117.1 GCA_021847325.1 Bacillota bacterium | reverse complement strand
GGTCTTAAAGACAGTTGTGAATTAATTATAGGTAATCAAGTTCAATTCTCTACTGTTGGATTAAGAGATGGGGATGATTTCGATGAATTCAAACTTAAAGTATTAAACTCAATCCAAGAAGTTAATAATGGAAATGGTGTGCTTGTGTTTGTGGACTTGTTTGGCGCATCTCCCTTTAATTCTGTAATGTTTGCGTTTCCTCAACTAACTTCAAATGTGATAAATGTAAAAATGATTACAGGAGTAAATTTACCTATGGTAATTAAGGCATGTGAAAAAAGAGATCTAGTTGGGCTTGATGAACTATTCAATCAAGTCATTCAAACAGGGAAAGAGTGTATCATTGGGCTCGATGATAAGATAAAACAAACAGTATGAAAACAATAAAAATGATATTCTTTGATATGGATGGTTGTTTAATTGATAGTGAAATTGTCTACGTTTATGCTTGGTTAGAATTGTTTCAAGAACTCAATATTCCTATTGAACTTGATGAAATTATGAATTGGAGAGGAAAAAACAATCGTTTAATCAATGAGAGAATTAATGAGTTCGTTGGGGATATGGATGAAACACTGAATCTGAGAAAGATTCGTGATGAAAGATTCTATGTAAAACTCTATAATAATGAAGTTGAACTTAAACCTTATGCGAAAGATATACTCGATTATTTAGATTCAAAGAATATACCTTATGCATTAGTAACTTCCACAATCAAAGAAAAAGCGAGTAAAGTATTAACTCACTTTAATTTATATCATCGATTTAAGTTTATCTTCTTTGGGGATGATGTGGTAGATTCTAAGCCAAATCCTGAAATATATCTGAAGGCAGTTAGCCAATCAGGCTTAAATAAACATGAAATACTTGTGTTTGAAGATTCAAGGAATGGAATAGAGGCTTGTAATAATGCAGGATTGGATGTCGTATATGTACCTGATCGTGATCGTATTGATACAAGCGATATTCTACTATTTAATGAAATAAAGGATTTTAATGAAGGAATAAAAATGATTAGTCAGTATATTGATTAATCATTTTTTCTTATAAATAATTTCTCAATAACATCCTTTATAAATATCTCAGTCATAAATGGATCGAATTGAGTTTGTTTGTTTTTTCTTAACTCTTGAATTACATAATTTATAGATTCATTCGAATGATGATCCAATCTCTCATGAATTGTATCAAACGCTTCAGCTAAACTAATAATTCTTGAGATTAATGGGATTTCATCCCATTTCATTCCGCTTGGATATCCTTTTCCATCATACCGTTCATGATGATGAAGAATCGCTTTACTAATATCTTTAAACTCAGAAGATTCACCCACCACTTTTGAACCAATCTCAGTATGTTGCTTAATGACTTGCCACTCCTTGTCATCCAATTCACTATCCTTTAATAGGATCTCGCAATTAATAGCGACTTTACCAATATCATGAAATAAACCAGCAATCTCGGCCTTCTGTACATCTTCTTTTGAACACTTAAGCGCAACTGCTAAATAATGACATAACATACTAACTCGTTTAGCGTGTGCCTCCTCTTGAGGACATTTTTCATAAAGTGCTTGGGCAATAACCCCAATCATATCTTTTCGATTTCGTTCGCTTTCCAAACTTTTTTCTCGATACATCGCATCTTCTGAGTTCCGCAATAAATCTTGGATGGATAAATCATCTTCTTCTTTGGTATATACTCCACATGCGATGGATAGTTGAATTGAATTTATTTCATATTTCTTTGAATTAGATTTAATTCGATCTATTATCTTAATTGAATCTTGATAGCTCGTTTTTGGTAAGAAAAGGATAAACTCATCTCCACCCCAACGCGCAACTAAATCCTCAGGTCGACAACTTTCTTTTAATACACTTGCGGCGTATTTTATCAGTTCATCTCCTTTTTCATGTCCAAAGGCATCATTGATGAGTTTTAATCGATTCACATCACACATAATGAGTGATATTGGTAGATTACGATGTGTATTTAATCGTTTCATTTCTTCTTCTAAGAATCTTCGGTTAAGAAGACCTGTTAATACATCATGGAAACTTAAGTATTCGATTTCTTTTTCTCGATAGATTCTATCCGTCACATCTCGTCCAACACTATAAATACGATCTCCTTGTTTCTGAGATGACCATTCTATGTAACTTATGTTTCCATTTTTATGTCTTAATCGAGTTGTATAGTTTATATTTTCATTTGAATAGCTTAATGAACTAATAATATTTTTGATTTGAGAGTACTCATCTACAGGTAGAAATTCCCATATTGAATGATTCTCGACATCTTTCATTGAATAACCATATGTTTTACTCCAGACTTGATTCACTTGGACAAATGTTCCACTAAGGTCTGATATTGTAAATAAATCAGACGCAATATTAAAGAGAATATTCGCATCTGAAAATGGTTGAATACTCTGCGTTATATCTGAGAAGAAAAGGGCGATTTCATGTTCGTTGGGTAAGTAAATTGATATTTTAAACCATTTGTTTAATTTGAGATTGTATTTATTAAAGACTTGCTTAACATCTGATTTTTTAAGGGTTAAAAGAATTGGGATAAACTCGCTTTGCGAGAATGGCGCAATTCGTTCAGTTTCACTTAACTTCTTGTTTAAAATCAAATTTCGATCGATTTTAAATAATTCTTCAAACTCTTTATTCGCTGAGACCACAGTAAAATCGACTGCTTTTCCGTCATGGTCAAAAACAGATTTTAAATAGATAAATCCAATTGGAAAGTTCTCGATTATTAACTTACAATCTTGATTGGCCATAGTCCCTCGCGATATGAAAAGACCTTATGTACCCATAGGATAACACGTTGTGTAAGAGTTATCAAATATGAATAGAAATTCATGTTTTGGCTTGATATACTAATGAAGCTGAATAGCATATAAAAGGAGAAAGAATGGTAGAAAAGAAATTGGCAAATCCTGGTCCGTTAGGATTATTAGGGTTTGGCACAACAACCATCCTATTGAATTTACATAATGCGGATATCATTCCTCTTTCAATTGTAATCATAGGTATGGGGGTCGCATTGGGTGGATTGGCCCAACTCATTGCAGGTATTTTTGAAATGAAACAAGGGAATACGTTTGCGGGGACAGCGTTTATTGCCTATGGGGCATTCTGGTGGTCTTTGGTTATTATTTGGATGTTTGCGTCTGCAGGTCTTGAAGCAGATAAGATTTCTATGGGTTACTACTTATTAGTTTGGGGAGTCTTTACTGGGTTCATGTTTATTGGGACATTAACGCATAATAGAATCACGCAAATCGTATTTGGATCACTTACCTTGTTGTTTATCTTATTAGCACTTGGAGATTTCACAGGAAATCATGTGATTACATTAGTTGCTGGATATGTTGGTATTTTCTGTGGGGCTTCTGCTTTCTACAGTGCTGTTGGACAGATTGTTAATAACGAACATAATAAGACAATTTTCCCACTCTAAAATCAATAAAATTTTTACAGAGAATATTTACACATGTTGTAAATATTTTTTCTTTTATTATCATCATTTACATATAGAAGATTCATTGACAGCGCTTACAATCATCGATAAAGTAGTTTTAAGAGGAGACTTAAGATGAAGAACTATCCAGCAGAACCGTTTAGAATTAAGGTAGTTGAGATGATGAAGTCAATGAGTAGAGAAGAAAGAGAAGCCGCTATGATTGAAGCGGGATATAATACTTTTCTTCTAAAGAGTGAAGATGTGTATATTGATTTATTGACCGATAGTGGCACAACCGCTATGAGTGATCGTCAATGGGCAGGATTAATGATTGGGGATGAAGCCTATGCAGGTAGTCGTAACTTCTTGCATTTGGATGCGGTTGTGAAAGAATACTATGGATTTAAACACATGGTCCCAACGCACCAAGGTAGAGGGGCAGAAAATCTGTTATCTAGACTAAAAATAAAACCTGGAGATATCATTCCAGGGAATATGTATTTTACGACAACTCGTTATCATCAAGAAGCGAATGGTGGAACGTTTAAAGATGTGATTATCGATGAAGCCCATAATCCTGAAATCGATCATCCATTTAAAGGGAATATAGACTTAAAGAAACTTCAAGCACTTATTGATGAATTTGGAGCTGAACGTATTCCTTATGTTTGTTTAGCGGTTACGGTAAATCTAGCGGGTGGACAACCTGTTTCGATGCAAAATATGAAAGATGTGAGCGCATTATGTAAGAAACATAATATCCAAATCTTCTTTGATGCGACTCGTTGTGTTGAGAATGCATACTTTATTAAGAAACGTGAAGAAGGGTATAAACATGTATCCATCAAAGATATTCTTCATGAAATGATGAGTTATGGGGATGGATGTACCATGTCGGGTAAGAAGGACTGTATGGTTAATATCGGTGGATTCTTAGCGATGAATGATGATGAACTCTTTGCACGATGTAAAGAGTTGGTAGTTGTTTTTGAAGGTATGCCATCGTATGGTGGTTTAGCAGGTCGTGACATGGAGGCGATGGCGATTGGTATTACGGAATCGGTTGATTATGCCTATATCTCTCACCGTGTTGAGCAAGTTAAATATCTAGGTGATCAATTAGAAGCGGCAGGTGTTCCTATTGTTAGACCTGTCGGAGGACATGCGGTATTCTTAGATGCACGAAAATTCTTATCTCATTTAACGCAGGATCAACTTCCTGCACAAGCTCTCGCAGCACACTTATACATTGAATCAGGTGTACGTACCATGGAAAGAGGTATCGTATCTGCCGGTCGCAATAAAGAAACAGGGGAACATCATCGACCTAAATTAGAACTTGTTCGTATTACGATTCCAAGAAGAGTATATACTTATGCACATATGGATGTCGTCGCAGATGCGGTTATCGCGCTCTATAATAAACGTGAGACAATCACTGGACTTGAGTTTGTTTATGAACCGCCTATGTTAAGATTCTTTAATGCACGATTTAAACCTCTATAAAAAGAGGCTGTAACGAATAAACAGCTTTGAATAGAAGACAAATGAAAAGGTCCAGGCAAACGCTTGGACCTTTTCTAGTATAATTTAGGTATGGAAAA
>JAJZTY010000116.1 GCA_021847325.1 Bacillota bacterium | reverse complement strand
CCATGGTTAGAAATCCTACATAAGCATAAGGACGTATGTTGTTTTTTATATCATCACTCAATTGATTAGCCCAATACAAAACGACTATAGATAAAACTAATCCCAACAATAAATATGGAAACACTTCCAATTTAAGGTAACGTATTATTTGAAAACTTAAAATAAAACCCATAATTTCCGTCATTAATCCAAATACGATACTATTTAAATTCCTATATTTATCTAATTTAGGATAACTGACTGTTAATAATGCTAGAGAAACTAAACCAACAAAAGTACCTGGTAACTCACCAAACATATAAAAGAATTGTCCAAACGAACTGGTTCTATTTACGATAAAATTAGAAAATTGTAAATCAAAAAACGTAAAAAATATAAATAATCCAATAAATAAGAGTACAAAACCAATTCTTTCTCTTCTTCTAACAAACATAGTTCTCCAAACTAGAAATCCAATTTCACGAGACAAGTTCCATCTCTTTCTTCCACAATCTCATATCTATGTTTAAGATACATATTTAAAGTACCTCGATAGGTCTTTTGAATATCATATACTTCTTTAGGTGGAAGAGCTAACATCCCTTTATAACCAAGTGATTGATAATACTGGATCGCAAAATCTAACATTTGCGTCGCAATCTTTTGGTTTCTATAATCAGGATGTATCACAAAACAAATCGATAATGCATAATCGTTAAATGCATATTGACTAAATACAGGTTCTAAACGCTTAAACTCTTTAACATTTTGTGCATTCAACCATCCAACTACTTTATCCCCATCATAGGCAAGAAAACCATTCATCTCACCCTTTTGAATCGATTCAATCGTCTCTTTCCGATTCAATTGTGCATCTCTTTGCGTCCATTCTATTTGTGAATCATCCACATGATAAAATCGACAATAACACCCACTCCAATGTGGCGCATGACTATAATCTAGAGAATCAAAAAAATTTGGTAGTTCTTCTGGATTGTTTTTATCCAATGATCGTATTTCTAAGTTCATAGTAAACCCTCGTAAATACATCCTACCAAATTTCTTTAGTTTTCACACTATATAAGATTTAAGTTCTTGACTTAAAATCCTCATCTATCTCATTCTTCCAATCATCATCAATCGATTTACTCATTCGTAAGTTACTCACAACTTTACTCATAGACTCATAATTGAGTTGAGTTCCTTTTTTATCTGAATGAAAATTAACTGCTCGATTAGAATCGATTCCAAACTTACTAGCCATTCCAATCGCATCCATATTCGCACCCATAAAAATAAACTCCCATTGATATTTACGTTTCTGATTCTCTATCATATGTCTGATTTTGGCAAAATTATATTTACGGCTTGAATTCTCCATACCATCTGTTGTGATCACAAACAATACTTTATCTGCTCGATCCTCGATTCTTGTCATCTTCTGAACATTCCCAATTTTATCAATGGTTAATCCAATCGCATCCAATAGAGCCGTAGAACCTCTCACATAATATTCTTTTTCTGAGATGTTTTGAATTGATTTTACATTAATTCGATCATGTAGTAATTCATATTCATGATCAAACAACACTGTCGTAATCAAAGCTTCTCCTTCTTCATCTCTTTGTTTATTCAATAATCCATTAAATCCAGCAATTGTATCACTTTCTAATCCTGCCATTGATCCACTTCGATCAAGTATAAACACACATTCTATTTTACTCATATTATTTCCTCTTCTTTCTACTCATAGGATAGATTAAAGAGAATACCAAATGGTCAACTGCTAGGATACTTTATAAACTATTACTTCCTAGGAGCAGTTGATCATATTCAAATAAAACTTCATTAATTTCAAAAATATCAAATCGTTTATTTTCAATAAAAAACTTTACAATTAAATCACCTATTGAACTATTTGATAAACTAAATCCAGCTTTTTCAAGCAATGTATTCGATTCTTTTAAATTAAGTTTTAACGCTACACAAAACGCTAATACAGTATTCTTTGTTGGTCGATAATCCTTATGTGTACGAATCTTTGAGAAATGAGCTTTTGTGATATTTGCACGTTTATAGGTCTCTACATCCGTCATCCCTTTCTGATCAATTAGTTTTAATAAAGATTGTGAGAAAGATTCATCCAATTCTAACAATACATCATCAAGCGTTTTACTTGATTCGAGTCTTGCATAAGATATCTTTGGACTGATTTCTTGATTCTCGTATTCTTCTCTTCTGTTCTGAGAATACAATGTTCTAGTTTCAACATAATGATCATCAATATATTGGTTTACCGATTGAAATAATTGAGTACTGAGTTGATAAGCCTGTTTATCAAATACAACAAGATAAACCAACATTTCATGTTTTAGTAGAAATGATTGAATGGTAGTAATCGCAATTTGTAAGGCTTCATCTTTTGGATATCCATAGTTCCCTGCAGAGATAAGTGGAAATGCGATAGATTTTAGATTATGTTTAAGTGCACAATCAAGCGCACCTCTATAACAACTCTCCAATTGACTCGATTCATTATGACTTCCACCCATCCACTTTGGACCTACAGTATGAATAATATAGTTTGAGTTTAATTTGTATCCTGAAGTTAGTACAATATCGCCTGGTGCACAATACCCTATTTGATTCAATTTCGCTTCAAGTTCATCTCCAGCTAGTCTAAAAATAGCTTCGCTTGAACCTGTCCCTTTTCTTAATCGAGTGTTTGTGGAATGAACAATCGCATCAGTATGTAAACGTGATATGTCTTCTCGTATAATTTCTAATGGCATAATTATTGACCTTTTATTCGTTTTAATTCAATGACTTTTCTCCATAATGATCTGAAGAATAAAATAATAAGTAATACACATATTAATATTGCCCAAATTATCGCAGTATTATTTTTATAAATAAAGCCTAATCCTAACAATATACACATGACGATAACCAATAAAATAAACACAAATAATCTAAATCCTTTTGAATCTTTCTTTGCTTGTTCGATTCCTATTACAGTATCAGTAAATAAATAGACAAAAAACTCAAGAATGTCTTCCATTATCTTTCCCCCTATTTCTTAAACTCATTATTTAAATTCTAACATAAGAATGAACCAATAAAAAATGGACTATGTTGTCCATTATATTGTAATCTATTCGATGTTTATTCTTAGTAAACATGCTTGATTTGTATTTTGTATCCAATCATCTAATTTAATTTTTGTTTTTACACCATCATTTATGATAAGCAGCTCATTTTTCAAAGTATCTACACCATATACAAGATAGGATTCTGAATGATTTATTAAAATTAATGGATTCTTATCTAAAATTGATTTTTCTGAGAATTCAATCCAATTTGTAAGAACAAAATTCTCTTTATCCCTAAAGCTTTTATATTGAGTATTAATATTCAGACCAACTTTACTCATATAGTTATGCAAGGTATCAGTAAAGTTCAATCCAATGTCTTGCATATTAAATTTCATAGAATCAACTAAACTGTTTAATAAACCCATATAATTAGATTTATTAAATCGGTCTATTTTAAGTTGTCTTAAAATTGATTTACCAAATACTACTAACAACCAATTCGTAACACTTGAACTAGTGACTGATTCGAGTTTAAATCTTGGGTTATCAAATAATGAATTTGTGACACCATATGTCTCGCTATCATTGGTTAATAAAATATGATTAATATCTAAACATAACTCCTTATTATTAGTGACTAGATTTAATGGAACGAGTTCAAGTGATTTATAATCCACATTCAATATTCGTTCTCTATCAATCATTTCATTAACATTCTTTAAGATTGAGTCACGTAATTCTCTTGCTTGTGCTAATCTCTGTTCACGATCACCTTTAAACTCTGCAGGATCTTCATGATTCCAATCTAAAACTTTTATTGTGGATGGGAAAATAGGACATTTTTGACCATTAATTTGATCACATACTTTTACCACATAATGATACCTTTTTCCTTCTCGATAAAACTCAAATACTGATTTTGTTTTATTTTGACTAATATCATAACCAACTTCATGCATCACTTCCACAACATCCGGATTTAATACTCCAGGCTCGAGTCCTGCACTTTCACTAATAAACAATCCTTGGCCAAGTTTATTTAGGAATGCTTCAGCCATTTGGCTTCTTGCGGCATTGTGTACACAAACGAATAAGACTTTTTTCATATTGATCTCCATTTGTTCTTTATAAATAAAAACGATATAAATTAATTAAAATCAATTTAAATTAACTTAGTAAGTTCATCAATTCCTAGTATTTCTATTAACTCATCTTTTGTAGGATATCTTCTTGAATAAACGATCTTATCATCAACAACTGTTATCGGTAATTGATTAATACCCCCTTCAACCAGTAAGTTGTGAACAGCTTCATTATTCACAAATTCCATAGGTGAAGTGGATAGATTGTATCGTTCTATATGTATTTTGAATATCTCAAGTTTCTCAATTACATTGTTGATTCTATCTAAATCACTTTTACTTATACCATTTTTAGCACAACATGTTGCTTGCTCATAAATTTTGATTCTTTTGTTTGATGAGAAAATAAAATTTAAACCTAATGCATGCATAAACTTATTATCTAAACCAATGTTTAGTGCTATTAGCGAACTTCACAAGCATTAACATCACAGGTACTTCAGTTAATACACCAACAACTGTAGCCAGAACTGCAGGAGAAGTTGTACCGAATAATGCAATCGCAACCGCAACAGATAATTCAAAGAAATTTGATGCGCCAATCATACCCGCTGGAGCCGCAATATCATGAGGTAAATTAAGCTTTTTACTAGCGAAGTATGCGATAAAGAAGATGAGAAACGTTTGTATAGTCAATGGAACTGCGATTAAGAAGATATGGAAAGGATTATTAATAATCACATCCCCTTGGAATGAGAATAATAATACTAATGTTAATAAAAGACCTACAATTGTCGCATTATCAAATTTATTAATAAATTGATTCTCGAAGAATTCAAGCCCTTTATTCTTAATCACAAAATAGCGTGTAGCGATTCCAGCAGATAATGGAATTACCACAAACAATACCACTGAAAGTATAAGTGTATCCCATGGGACAAATACATTACTCACACC
>JAJZTY010000115.1 GCA_021847325.1 Bacillota bacterium | reverse complement strand
ATTAATTGGTGGATTCATTGCGGTATTGGTGATTCAACCATTTGGCGCATTATTGACTAAAGGTATCTTTGACGCATTAGACTTTGCGTACAATCAATTAGGTGTATTTGGAGCTTATATCTTATCTGCTGGTTTCTTACCGTTAGTTTCGATCGGATTACACCAAGCATTAACTCCAATTCATGTATTGTTAAATAATCCAGAAGGTCCTACACTTGGTGTTAACTACTTATTACCAATCCTTATGATGGCTGGTGGTGGTCAAGTGGGTGCTGGTTTTGCGATTTACTTGAAGACTAAGAACGCAAAATTAAAACAATTAACCCGTGACTCCTTACCTATTGGTATACTTGGTATAGGTGAACCTATGATGTATGCAGTTACGTTACCATTAGGTAGACCATTCATTACAGCTTGTTTAGGTTCTGGTTTAGGTGGTGTATTAGCTTCCTTATTCCATCTTGGAACGGTTACTCAAGGTGTTAGTGGTTTATTCGGTTTACTCATCGTAGTTCCTGGAACTCAATTGTATTTCTTAATTGCGATGTTAGGGGCTTATGTGGGTGGTTTCCTTATGACTTATTTCTTTGGTTATGATGAAGCTCGCGTAACTGAAGTTTACGGAGAATAATTCGATTTAAGGGTGGATTCTTTCCACCCTTCTTTTATAAGGAGGATGTATGAACTTAGGATTTTCACTTTATTTTAGTACAGGTGTAGAGAAGAATTGTGAACTAATCGAACGATTCTCAAATGCAGGCTTTACACAAGCGTTTACGTCTTTGCATATTCCTGAAGAAAGTAATAGTAATTACATTCATGATATTCAAATCTTATTTGAAGCTTGTAAAAAACATAAGATTGAACTAATGGCAGATATTGGCCCACGAACCATTGAGAAGTTGGGATTATCTTCGATTGATCAATTGATTGATACTCCAATTCGTCATCTCAGAATGGATTATGGATTTACCTATGAAGAAATGGTTCGATTATCAAGCGATTTCCATATTATTCTAAACGCATCGACTATTTCAACCCAAGATATTTTTGAACTTAAGAAGTTAAATGCGGATTTATCGAAATTCTCTGCCTGTCATAACTTTTATCCTAAACCATACAGTGCCATTTCAATTGAAAGAGCAGCTAAAATGAATCGTTTCTTAAAGGATAATGGCATGAGAGTACAAATGTTTGTGCCAGGTGACTTAGAGAAAAGAGGCCCTTTGTATGAAGGACTTCCTACCATTGAATCCCATCGTTATCAAGATATCTTACTTTCCGCATTAGAACTTAAAGTCCTTTGTGATACCGATGATGTGTTTGTTGGGGATGTGAATGTAAGTGATAAAACATTAGCTCAATTATCTCTTCTAACTAAAAATACAGTAGAGTTATATGCAGTATTGAATACTAATGAAACACGATTCTATAATCAAGTTCATCATGATCGTCCAGATAGTAGTGATTATGTCATACGTTCTCAAGAATCACGATTATACGCAACTCCTGGTGAAATCATTGAACCAGATCTTATAAAAGAGATTAAACAAGGTGATATTCTACTCTCGAATAAACATTATTTACGTTATTCGGGTGAATTAGAAATTGCGAAACGGGATATGCCTATGAATCCTAAAATTAATGTGATTGGTCGTGTATGTGATGAATCGATTCCTTATTTAAAGTATATTGATTCTGGAATGGGATTTATCTTAAAGGAGAAGAAATAATGGAAGAAAAAATTAGTCATTTAACCACTGAGACACGTAATCCTAAATCAAGTGAGTTAGATACCTTATCAAGTTTAGAGATTATTCAGATTATGAATGAAGAAGATCATAAAGTAGCTCAAGCGATTAACCAACAACTACCGAATATTTCAAAAGCAGTGGATGTCATTGTGAATCAATTGAATGAAGGTGGTCGTGTGATTTACTTTGGGGCTGGGACTAGTGGTCGTTTAGGCGTACTCGATGCGTCTGAATGCCCTCCTACTTTCTCAAGTACCGATGAGTTTATTGGTATTATTGCGGGTGGTGATAAAGCACTTAGAGTTCCAATCGAAGGGGCTGAGGATTCATTAACCTTATGTGTTGAAGATCTTAAGAAATTAAATTTAACCAGTAAGGATGTAGCGATTGGATTAGCTGCGAGTGGTCGTACCCCTTATTGTATCGGTGGATTAGAATACGCAAAATCATTGGGATGTCATACGGTATCTGTTACCTGTAACCCAAATTCAAAGATGTCTCAGATTGCGGAGATTGGGATTGATATCGAAGTTGGACCTGAAGTATTAACGGGTTCTACACGTTTAAAATCAGGTTCTGCACAGAAGATGGTCTTGAATATGTTATCCACCGCATCAATGGTTCGTTATGGTAAAGTCTATGGTAACTTAATGGTGGATGTGAGTCCTACCAATGAGAAGCTTGTTAAACGTGCGGTTAAGATTGTGATGGATGCGACAGGTTGTGATGAAGTGTTAGCTGAAAAGAAACTTCAAGAAGCGCATCTTAAACCTAAATGTGCCATCGTCATGATTAAGAAAGACTGTTCATATGAAGACGCATTAGTTTTATTAAAAAACGCGAAGAATTTTGTAAGAGAAGCGATAAAATAAAAAAGGATGAAAATCCTTTTTTTATGCATCACTTCCTACTACTTCTTCTTCAGATTCAAAGATTTGGTTAAAGTAATCATAGGCAATATTGTAATCTAGGTATGAATATTCAATACGATCAATACTTTTATGCATTAAACCATCTAAATTATTCTTATACGCTCTTACATAATATTGACAAGCTCTAGAGAAGTATTGATGAAATACTTCATAATACGTATCCGTTTCAATTTGATCAAATGTTGTGCAACGATAGTTGAATTGTCGTGTTAGATAATCTAAATTCTTTATTTCATCTTGTGTTGGAATAATTCCATCTTCTATAAATCGATTACTTATTTCATCAAAGGCATCATATATTTCATTCGATATTACATCAAAATCCCCATACCATTCTTCATAATCGACTAAATATTTCTCTGCAGATGCTGGTAAAGGTTGATCATAGTCTATGGTTGTCTCAGGAAATTCGAATCCTTCATCTAATGTTTCAAATAAAACGGATAGATTACTTTGATAGTCATAAAAGACTCCATCAGTCTCAATACTGTTCATTCCTTTTAGATATAGATTATAGAATCGTGCTGAATAGAGATATTCTCCATTACTATAATAATGAACATTCAAATCCTTAATATAAGGATAATTCATTTCAGAGAAACGTAGATTACTAACAATCTGTTTAAAGACTCTGATCGCTTCTTTACGATCACTGACATTCGTTATATCAAAGTTCACAATAAACTGATCATCAAATTCATCTAAGGTTAAATATTCAAAACTATCAGTAACTTTTCTAATTTGAACCTCTAATCGTTTGGTCATATCATCAACTGTTATAGGTTCGATGTATTCATATCCTGGTTCTATTTCATACGTATATTCTTCTGGTATCTCTTCAACTGTGTTATCTATGTTGAACATATTTACACCTATTAATCCAAACACAAAGAATAGTATAACTACACTGATTGTGAGGATCTTTTGCGCAAATGTTGCCTTGGTTTGTGTATTTTTTAAACTGTTCTTGTTTTGGTCATTATATAGTTTAAGAGAGATTATTATCGCAATAATATTAAATAAGTTTGATTGTAGAAATAGCGCTATAATACCCAACACAACGAAAAGTACAATTCTAAGAAACTTTGGGTTTTGTGTTGGTTTCTTTATTTTTGTGTCATCTTCTACTGTTTGTATTATCGGAGTTATCTCTTCTTGTTTAGTTCCACAGAATAAACAATAGTTCTCATCATCGTGTAATATCGCATTACAATTCTTACATCTTTTCTCATTCATATCCCACCTCAGTCTTGTTTATTATATCAAAGATGTATTTAACAAAAAACCTTAAACGTAAATTGCAATGAGAAGTCGTCCACTTAGAATTAAGAAGGAACCAAGGAACTGTAAGTACCTTGAATTTGGTTAAAGTGGAATAAGATGGATTCGGTCGGTGTTTTATACTTGAGTATTTTACGAGGTAAGTGATTCATCCAATGCATCATCTGTTTAATCTGTTGAATCGTATAATCTTTAAGTGATTTTACTTTAGGAATGAATCGTCTTAGGATCCCATTGTGTTTCTCATTCGTTCCTCTTTCCCAAGAGGCATAGGGATGAGCGAAATATACATCACTTAAACCGAATAGCGTTTCGGATAACCCAGCAAATTCAGACCCATTATCACTCGTAATGGATTTAAAGAGATGTGGGAAATTGGGATTGTCTTGAGAGAGCGAACGAATCGTTTCATTCACCGCTGCTTCATGTTTGCCTTGAATCTTAATCACAATCTGATAACGCGTTAAGCGCTCGGTCATCGTTAATAAGACGGGTTGATCTTTAGTCTTCTTACCGACCACTGTATCAATCTCCCAATGGCCAAATGTTGTACGATCATTGATTTCAGAAGGACGTTCTTCAATGGACTTCCCTAAGTTGCGTTTATCCTCACGCACACGCTTAGGCTTTGTGTTCCGTTGAAGTTTAAGCCATAAATCCATATTGTTTAATTCCATTAAGCCTGCGTCAATATACGCATAGAGTGTCTTAGCACAGACACGTTCATACGAATTAAACAAGCCTTGTTCAATAACCCATCCTACAATGACATCTAGCGACCATTTATGGTCTTTAATCTGTTCTTTAGCGTATTGTATGAATGAAGTAACCTTCTATAATTTAAACTTCGGTAGACAAGCTTATCGTGAGTGTTCATACACCAATTGCCCAGTTTCTGCATAGTAGTGTATTGAATAAATCGTTTCGTTATTTAGAATCTTCTTCTGTCGTGCCCAATCTCGTTTAATCTCATCGATAATCGTACTGAGACTTCGATTCAGTGCTATGGCGATTCTTCGATTCGCTCAGAGAGGGGTAGATGTTGTCCTTTAGACAAAGTCGTTGCATCATTTAAGGGCATCATTTAAGTCTCCTGGTTCATTGGTTTTGCAACTCTATGATACGCGGTTTCTTTATATGGTGCTTTTCTATTATTCTAGTGGATGGACGATTT
>JAJZTY010000114.1 GCA_021847325.1 Bacillota bacterium | reverse complement strand
TTGCATTTAAGATATTATGATAAACTTTTGGTTCTCTTAATTCTTGTTTTAAGAAATTTATAGGTTCTTCATAAAGCCTTCCACTATCTTTAAGAAAAAGTGAAATTAAATTCTCTTTCAAACTCGTGTTTGTGTCTATATAAGTTAAATATTCAGCTATTCCCCCTGTTGCGTAGTGGAGTATGGCAATGTCTTCTTTTTTCATTGGGTATAGATATTTTTCAGTCTCAAAGTAAGTAAAGGATTTTAATTTAATTTGTGCAGTTCTTCGGCCATAGAGAGGGCTTCTAATACCTAATACTTCATTTTCTATAAAACTCATTGACGACCCACACAGAACCAAATGTAGTTTTGTATTTTTCCATTCATGATCACAAAAATTTTGAATTATTGAAGATATTTCTGGAACTGATTGAGCGAGATAAGGATACTCGTCTATGATAAGTACTAATCTTCTATCTTTTGAAATATCAGATACATAATTGAATAATTGATTGAAATCAGGAAAAGGCGAAAGATAGGATGACTTCTCAGTGTGTGAGTATATGTTTTTTGATAACAGATTTAGGTTAGTGTTATAACCTGCTTCAATTGCCATATAATAGATTGCATTTTTATCTTTTATGAATTCCTTTAACAATTGTGTTTTGCCAATCCGTCTTCTTCCGTATAACACTGTAAATTCAAAGTTACTCGACTCATATTGTTTATTTAGAATTTGTAGCTCTTTTTCTCTACCTACGAACATAATGTTTCTCCTAATTTATTCTAACTATATCATAACAGTTGTTAAATAACAAGAATATGTTCTTGTATAACGTGTTCTTGTAAATAAAAAGGCGTAATGCCTTTTTTGTTTATGCAAAGTGTGTGTTACGAATTTTCCATTTCTGAAGCGCAATACCTACCCAGAAACTATAGATTCCAAAGGTAATAATGATAAGGAAGAACCATTTAATCCATTGACCAAATAATCCCATCGCAGTCCCATCAAAACGTAAACGTTTACCTTCAATGACAGTATGATCCGCCATCCATTTTAGGTATAAAACAATAGCCCATGGATAACAGATTCCAAATGTTAATACAGTGATAAAGAATCCAAGAATTTGTATACCGATTAAGCCTAATAAACCTCCATCGAAATACGAATTATTCATCGTTAAGATCCTCTTCTATTAAGATATCTTGTTTAACTTCAAGGGTGGATACATTCTTTAACTTGGATTGAATCATACGAGTACGTACTCCAACCAATTTATCGAGTTCTTCACTTGTCTTGGTTAATTTATCTTGAGCATTTTGTAAGACACTGCCAAACTTTTCAAATTCTGCTTTAACAGAAGATAGGGTACTCCAAACTTCACCACTACGCTTTTGAATCGCTAAGGTCTTGAAGCCCATTTGTAAGCTATTTAAGAGAGCTGCCATGGTTGTTGGACCTGCAATATTGATTTGATAATCACGTTGTAAGATTTCAACTAATCCACGTTGTACGACTTCGGCGTATAAACCTTCGGTTGGGAGGAATAGGATAGCGAATTCAGTGGTATAAGGGATACGAACATATTTTTCTTTGATATCTTTTGCGAATGACTTAATCTTGGACTCAAGTGATTTCCAGGATTGATCAATCAAAGCTTTATCACCTAACTCACTCGCATTCATAAGTCTTACATAATCTTCAGTAGGAAACTTAGAGTCGATTGGAAGATAAACAGGTCCACTTTCATCACCTGGTAATTTAACTGCGAATTCTACAGGATTCTTAGTGCCTGGTATTGTGACATAGTTTTCAACGTATTGTTCAGGAGAGAGGATTTGTTCGAGGATAGAACCTAATTGGATTTCCCCTAACATACCACGTGTTTTAACATTGGATAATATTTTCGTAAGATCTCCAACTTCTACCCCTATCTTACGCATTTCACCTAAGCCTTTATAGACAGCTTCTAGTTGTTCAGAGACTTGTTTAAAAGATTGTGAGATACGATCTTCTAAGGTTTTTTGTAACTTCTCATCTACGGTCATACGCATTTCATCTAACTTCTTACTGTTTTCTTCTTGAAGAGAGGATAAGCGTTTTTCAACTGTCTCACGAATTTGGTTTAACTTCTGTTCATTGGATAATCCAGTATTCGTTAATGTCGTATTCATTTGACTGAGTGTTGTGTAGACGGTGTTCTGTAGAGCTTCTTGATTGAGCTTGAGAAGTGATGTAAGGTCTTGAAGACGTTTGTCTAAGACTTGGTTGGTTTCTTTGTTGGTATTACTCAAAACGTTACTGAAGGTAGTTAGTGATCGTTGATTATCATCTTTTAAATCACTTTCTAATTCTTTTAGATTATTTCTTAATCCATCATAATTTGGTTTCTTTAAGATTAATATAACTAACAATACAATACTAATTCCAATCCCAATAAGTGTAATAATTTCCATAATTCCCCTTTATTTTGTAGTTGAACCATACTTATTATCATATGGTGTTCCTGGTAGTGCTAATAAGATAATGACGGCTAGATTTCCAACCCAAGGAATAAAATTAAACAATAAGAATAATCCAGATCGATCTTGATCATGTAGTCTTCTTACAGATATCGATAAGAGTGGAAATAAGATAAATGCGGAATAGATGAAGGATATCATTAACATGATTAACATCACTAGATAAGATAAGACACTTTCAATTAGTATGCTTAATAGGATAACTCCTATAAATAATCCAGTAAATATGATTAAGAAATTAACCAACATAAACATCCAAAATTCTCTTCTACCACATCGTCCATTGAAATTTGAATATTGTTTAATTGCGTCAATATAATATTGAAATATATTTTCTTTAATCGGTTTTTGTTTAACTTCAAAAGGTTTTCCACAGTGTTCACATGTAGAATCCGATGAATATGTTTCTAAACCACAGTTTGTACAGATTCTTGCCATAATTCCCTCCACTTTAACTATACACTATATACGGAATAATCTCATAATCAAAGACAAATTTAAAACTGGTGGTATAATACTTGTACAGAATTATGTGTGTCAGGAGGAACAATATGGCTACAGTATATTCAGAAAAAGAGTATCATGTTCAGTTAGAAAAAGGTGATGTTGGGGAATATGTTATACTTCCAGGCGATCCAGGTCGTTGTGAGAAGATTGCACAATATTTTGATGAACCAGCTCATGTCATGACGAATCGTGAATATGTGACTTATACAGGTAAATTAAATGGGGTTAAAGTGAGTGTAACATCGACAGGGATTGGGGGTCCTTCTGCGGCGATAGCGTTAGAAGAACTTATTCACTGTGGAGCACATACCTTTATTCGTGTTGGTACATCAGGTGGTATGCAAGAAGAAGTCTTAGGTGGACATGTGGTTATTGCGACTGGGGCTATTCGTTTGGATGGGACCAGTAAGGAATATGCACCGGTTGAATTCCCAGCAGTTGCGAATTTCGATGTTGTACAAGCATTAAGAGAAAGTGCTAAGGACTTAAATGTTCCTAGTCATACCGGTGTTGTTCAATGTAAAGATAATTTCTATGGTCAACACTCTCCAGAATCTATGCCAATCGCATCAGAGCTACATGCGAAATGGGAAGCTTGGATTCGTGCTGGAGCACTTACATCTGAAATGGAATCCGCAACACTATTCGTAGTTGGATCCACTCGTCGTGTTCGTGTTGGGGCTGTATTATTAGTTGTGGCGAATCAAACGCGTCGTGCATTAGGTTTAGAAGATATTCAAGTTCATGATACGGAAGCTGCTATCCGTGTTGCGGTTGAAGCTCTTAGAAAACTAATCGAACAAGATAAGAAGAATAAGTAATCCTTAAGCTAAGCTTAAGGATTTTTTTAGGAATTATTTCCTAAAACTTTACTAATTTAACTAAATAAAACCCACTTAATTATAAGTGGGTTGAATGAACTGCACCCCTTTCTGTTAGTTGTCTAACTTTTGGGGTTAACTTCAGAATTATACTATTTTTTATTTTTAATCATCTTAGCGAATATTATGACTAATACGACACCAACGAATCCAGATAATCCACTCACGATGAAGTATGCATTGTATCCACCTTGAGGACCAAATGTATTCCATAAAGCAGTATTTGCGATAGGGATTAAGACATCAGGAAGATAACCGATGAATGAAACAACACCAATTGCGGTCCCAAGAATGAAAGCTTCAAGTTTGTAGTCTCCAAGAAGTGACCAATAGGTTCCACGGATGGTATAGAAGAAGATGGCTAGAATGACAACGAGTGGGAAGAATACAGTTTGACCTAATCCTACAGGTAGGATTGCGGCTAGAATTAAACATGAACTTGCGATAATAAGTGCGACGATTTGAACATTGGTACGACCAAATTTATCAGCGAGTAAACCACCTAAGAAACCACCGATCGGTCTCATCCACAACACTACTACCATAATGGATGCGACAGTAACAGAACTTAAACCAACATTTGATTCTAAGAAGCCGCCAATATAGTAAACTGTCCAGAATACGATGTACCCCATGAAGATAATTGCGCCATGTAAGTAGACATATTTATTCTTAAATAACATTCTAACGTATGACCATTGGAACTTATTTGCTTTATCATCAATCGCGTTTGCTTTAATAATCTTCTTATCATCTTGTACAAATATCATAACAAGCACTGATACAAGGATTAACATTGCGGAGTACATATAGATAACTGCGACTAAGGCTTCACGCTTATCCACGATCTCAACACTATTGCCTAGGATACCTGAGAAGATAAATAAGGCTAGACTTGCGAGAATAGCTTCGACAAGACCACGACCACCGTCCAATATTCCAAAGAATTTACCTTGTTCGTTATCATTGCCTAATAATCGAACGATTTTCATATGAGCACTCCAGAAGGTAAAGACTGAGAAGAATCCCCACAAACCAAATATGATAACGACATATTCATAAGAAGGAATCTGCGCAAACCATATGCCTCCTAATCCTGTAAAGAATAAGGAAATTGCTAATAGTTTCTTTGCGGAGAAGATATCACTGAGATATCCACTTGGTGCATATCCAAATACGAAGACTAATCCAATAACTGAATACATTGTATTGAGTTGAGGGAGTGTCATATTGAATACTTGTAACATACTTTCTTGATACCCTTGCTTTAAGAAGATTAAGGGATAGATAGATCCAGCAGCTAATACAACTAAGAATAATTGAAAATACTTT
>JAJZTY010000113.1 GCA_021847325.1 Bacillota bacterium | reverse complement strand
ATACTCGATTTGCCTGAACCATTCTTTCCTACTAAGGCAACTCTATCTTTTCGATTTACGGTTAAATTAACCTCTTCACACACCAGTAATTCATCATACTTTATAACTCCATGTTCAATCACACAGATTTGATTTTGACGATAATTCAAAGGATGAATCTTAAGAGGTTCATTCTCTTCAACGTTTTTTAATAACTTAGATTTCTCTTCAATCGCTTCAAGTTGTCTCTGTTCAATCGACTTAGAACGCTTCATCATCTTCGCAGCTTTATGCCCAATGTATCCACGATCAATCATCCCACCTTTAGATGATATCGGATTGTTGCGAAGGTATTTTGATTTTTCAACATCATCTGACCATTGACTGGTACGAAGAGCCGCTTCCTTTAATCGCTTAGTCTCTTTCTTTAACTTCTCATTCTTATTCAACTCAAACTGATCTTCTCTTTGTTTATTAAGCCACCACGAATCAAAGTTCCCTTTTTGAACCTCAATATTCGTTTTATTTATGACTAGAATATGATCCACACATTCATTCAGAATCTCCCGATCATGTGATACAAGTATGAATCCTTTCTTTTGTTTAAGATAATTCATAATACTTCTACGTGCATTCTGATCTAAGTGATTGGTTGGTTCATCAATTAGAAGAAACTTGTTTTCTTTTAAGAAAAGAATCGCTAATAGTATCTTGGTCTTTTCTCCTTCACTTAAAGTATTAAATGGTCGATCATAGACAGATTCATTCACATCCAATAGATTTAATTCTCTTTCAATCAACCAATCCTCACATTTAGTTAAATTCTCTTTCAGAATAATTCGTGTTGTTTGATCCTTATGGATAATTTCATACGGAAAATACTCAAAATCTATCGTATGCGATATTGAGCCTGAATATTCGTGTTTATGCATTAAGCATTCTAAAAAACTGGTTTTACCTCTTCCATTACGACCAATGAACCCTAGTTTCCAATCACTATCAATTTGAAAATTAACATGATTAAAGAGTGGCTCACTCGCCATTTCGTGAGTAAACGTAAAATTATGTATTGTTATTCGTGACATATGTTCTCCTATTAAACATGAAGAAAAGGACTTCTTCAATTCTATTATTTTGTTTAACAAGAAATCGTCTTCATCTTATCACTTTCACTTTCATTCGCATTTTATCAAATATTTTAGAAATAAACAAATAAGAGCATAGCTTTTATTCGTAAATCATGCGTTCTTTTTTAAGTTTTTGTTTTTTCTTGTGAATAACATACGATCCATAAGCCAATAAACATCCAACAGATAAGGCTAATACCCCAACAAAACGATTCGATGAATTGTGCATGAGTAAATTTGATAATCCTGCAGAGAATTCAAGAAACATGATCGGTAGAAACAAAAATATGATTCTATTTAAATGTTTAATTCTTGAATCTAAATCAGAGAATAAATCAAATGGACCATCTACAGTTTTCTTCCTGAAATAAACCCAACGCAAGATACTGCCTACCATCTCAACACCAGTATCTTCAAGAAAACGAATATACGCAACACTTTCAGGATGAGTTGGCCAATTCTCCAATAATTCTAACTTATGCGAATAAGCACCTGGTGTTCCTTCTTCAAAGGTATAACGAAATACTCCAACATCACAGAGGTGTAATCCTTTAGCGGAACATTCATTGAGCCATTTTTCTTCTTTATCGAACTGCCAAGCCCAGTAGAGTTTAACTATTGTTTTCTTCATACTTTGTCTCCTTTATGATGGATAACCCATTATCGTAGAGTTCTTTTAATCGATTAATTTCACTATTCAAGGCACGATACCCTAAGTCTGTAATTTGATAATCTTTCTTACGACTGTCCGATGGATTGTCCAATGCCTTAACCCAATTCTTTTCCAATAAACTATTGATTGCGCCATACAGTGTTCCAGCCGCTAATCGAACTCTTCCATTGGATAGCTTTTCGACATGTTGCATAATCCCATATCCATGACATGGTTCAATCAGAGATAGTAGGATATAGTAAACTGCTTCTGTTAAAGCACCACTTGATAAATCACTCATATATTGTCTCCCGTTATATCGTCTACCGTTATATTATATCGTTCGCCGATATATGTCAAGAAAAAGAGAGATTATTTTCTCTCTTCTGCTAAGACATCATCAATGACTACATCATATTCTGGATAAATCTCACTGAGTTTATCTTCGACATGATGCTTAATCACACTATAATCATGTGGATTAATCGTACTTGGCACAATCAAATCGAATATGACAATTAACTTAAATTGTGTTTCTGCTAATCTAAAATTCCGTGTATAGTACATATCATCAATATCATTCAATACTGTTAAAACTTGATCATGTGTTTTATCCGTTTTCTCTTTATTTGTAGAAATTGGATCGATATGAATGGTAATCTCAACATTCGTCTCATCTTTAATTTTTTTCTCTAACTGATCAATCGACGTATGCGCATCCACAATATTCACAAAATCAGGAACTTCCACATGAATTGACGCATTGACTCGTCCTGGTCCATAATCATGAATCTTCAAATCATGAGACTCAATGACATAATCTCCTTCATTCACAATGGTCTGAATACGATGTTGAACATCTAAATCTGGAATAGATCCTATTAACATACTGACCGTTTCTTTTGCGATATTATAGCCTGTTAACATAATTAATCCCGCAATAATAATCCCCATAAATCCATCGATTGGTAAATCAGTATATAGGCCAAGAATCATTGCGACCATGATGATACTTGTCCCAACAATATCACTTAAACTATCTAATGCGGTAGCTTTATTAATATTCGAATTAATTGTTTTATAGATAACCATATTGTAACTATACATCCATAACTTAATTAAAATATTGACACTTAATATGACAAATACCCATAAACTAAACAATACAGGGGTTGGATTCATAATCTTGTTATACGATTGTTTGAGGAGTTCAAACCCCACTGTCCCAATGATAAATGCGACTACTAATGAACCAATATACTCATATCGACCATGCCCATGAGGATGTTCCTCATCGGGTGGTAGATTCGATAATTTTGCCGTAATAATTGAAACTAATGATGACCCAATATCCGATAGATTATTAAACGCATCTGAAATAATCGCAATACTATTGACCCATAAGCCTAGTCCTAACTTAAAAGTGAAAATCAGTGTATTACATAAAATGCCTAATACACCTGATAAACCAATTAATTGTTCCCGACCATTTGAAGAATTAAGATCTTCTTTTATTCTTTGTTTAATAATCCACTTTATCATGACTCTATCCTTTCCATCCTATCTAGATGGTTACTTTTAAAAAATTAACATCCCATTCTCATCGTATTTAAACTGTGGTCCCCATGCGACTTCCCAATAATAACCATCTAAATCCATAAAATAAGCATGATAGCCACCCCAAAATACATCTTGAGGTTCTTTCACAATCGTACCACCTGCTTGCCTTACGCATTCTATTACTTTATTGACATCTTCTTTATTCTCTACATTATATGCAAGTGTTATTCCACTAAATCCTGATCTTATTTGAGGTGGATTTACATCTGAAATATCTAACGCGAGTTGATCGATTGGAAATAATTCAAACTTGGTCCCAGGTGTATCAAAGAATATAACAGGAGGATTATCTCTCTTTTCTTCCGTTTTAAATCCTAATTGATCACGATAAAAATGGATGGATTGAGACATATTCTTTACGCCTAAACATATGATATTAATTCTGTTCATAGAAATACTCCCATTATTCGTATTATAAGGCTTAAACTATAAATAAAAAAGTACTCTTTACGAATACTAAACGTTACTTCTATGGTGGAGCTGAAGGGACTCGAACCCTCGACCCCAACGCTGCCAGCGTTGTGCTCTTCCAGCTGAGCTACAGCCCCATCTGGAGTATCCTAATCAAAATCGCAATGGCGCGCCCGACAGGACTTGAACCTGCAGCCTTTTGAATCGGAATCAAATGCGCTATCCAATTGCGCCACGGGCACATAATGGTGGACGCTAAGGGACTCGAACCCCTGACCCCCTGCACGTCAAGCAGGTGCTCTCCCAACTGAGCTAAGCGTCCAAAGTGTGCGTTTTTAGTTTATCACGTGACACACCTTATTTCAATATCAAAACTGATTAAAGAATTCAAACATTTCATCCATCACAACTTTTGACTCAGGGTAAATGGATTTTAAGTTAAATACATGAGGTAATTGGTGGGATTCAGGATAAATATGGGATCTGAAATTAATATTATATTTCTTACAATCCTCAATTAATAACTTCGATTCTAAACATAATGGATCTGCTTCAGAACTTAGAATATAGGATGGAGTAAAATTAGAATCCAATAGTTTAGAAACAGAAGAAAGATTGTACAATGGATGGTTTTCAAAATCCTTACGATTAAATATCGTCTCAATCAATGTATCTCTTAATGGCATTTTATTCTCATCTGATAGTAATCGATTAAAATCATACACACCACAACTTAGTCCATTTGCGACAATCTTACATTTTGATGCATGCAAATTATATGCATCTAATAATGCATCATTTTTATGAATAAGTGAAGCGAGTGCAGACAAATGAGCTCCAGCAGAATCACCCACTAAGTACACTCGATTAATATCAAATTGTTCAGTTTCCTGATTCTCTTCAATCCAATGTAAAGCAGAAAAGATATCTTCAATCATCGATGGAAATGGATGATCGAATGCTAGTCGATAGTTTATTGTCACAACCGCATATCCATATTTGGAAAGTTCCATCGCATAGTATCGATAGTAACTATCCTTATGTCCATAAACCCAACCCCCTCCATGAATATGTAAGATAACGGGTAATTTTCCCTTACTATTCTCAGGTCGTGCAATATCACACATATGCATTGGATCTTTATCTTCATGATAGTAATGATCTAAACTTAATTTTGAACCTTTAGGTTCTTGTGCACTAAGATAGTAGTTCTCATCTTCTTTCGCAATCTGATTCCAAATTAATTTTAATGCCTTTGTTTTAGCGTTCATAATTTAACCTCAACCTTATTATACTAAAGAAAAAGAAGCGATAGCTTCTTACAGACTGTCGACAAATTAGTCGATGGTCTTTTTTAATGTTTTAGAGTAAAAGTGGGTATGGTAAAATAAAAGTATCAAGAGGGCTCGCGAATGATAACGAAAACGAACCAAAAAGCACACGAGATGA
>JAJZTY010000012.1 GCA_021847325.1 Bacillota bacterium | reverse complement strand
TAACCCTTTATCATTAATTGCGGTTGTTTTAATAACTGGACAACCTAATTCTACTGCTAATTTTTCAGTATCAATTTCAATGGATTTCTTTCCTGTTAAATCCCATTTATTTAACGCAACTACGACCGGAACACCTAGTTCAAGTAATTGCGTTGTGAAGAAAAGGCTACGATTTAAACTAGACGCATCGACAATATTGATAATAACATCTGGATTTTCATGCTTAACATAATCACGTGTAATACGTTCTTCAGATGTAAAAGGAGACATAGAATACGTACCAGGCAAATCAATAATACGAACTAATCCTAATCCATTTGTAATTTGTTTCTTCGCATTTCCTTCTTTACGAGATACTGTAACCCCTGGCCAATTTCCTACATGTTCTATACTTCCAGTAATCGCATTAAATAGTGTTGTCTTACCACTATTTGGATTTCCTGCTAACGCAATACGCATCATATTCTCTCTCCTTAATTGATTGTTGCCATAGGCTAACTTTATGATTAAAAAATTAAACGATAATCGCTTTTGCTAACTCATCATCAATGCTATAGCGAGCATCATTAATATTAACGACATACGTCGAACTTAACTTGGAAATAACTGTAATTGTTTGACCTTCATAACATCCCAACGTAAATAAGAAATCACGCATCGCAACATCCTTAGTGTGAATTGCTTTAATCGTTTGAACTGTATTTAATTTAACTTTTGTTAAGTTATTCATCACTGTTTCACTCTTTTCATCCACATCGCTTATTAATGATTTAAGCACCATCTCCATACGACTAACGACCATCCTTCTTATTTAAATACGCTTTAATCGATTCCATTAATGAATCTGTAATAACATGTTCCATTCGACAAGCATTTTCTTCCGCATCTTCTAAACTTAAGTTCATAGCTTGTTGTAAGTAGTCTGTAATTAACATATGTCTTTCATAAATATCTTGTGATAAAGCTCTTCCTTTATCGGTCAATGTAATCGGTCCATAATCATCTTGATTAATTAATGATCGATTCTTTAAATGGGTCATTGCTTTTGTGACACTTGGCTTCGATAGATTTAATGCTTTAGAAATCTCAGCCACATGTGCATGACCTTGTTTCTTCTCAAGAATGAAGATTGTTTCTAAATACATTTCTGCTGAATCGTGATATTTCATCGTTTCTCCAAGTGTTACCCATAACTAACTTTCCTATTATAGTATAAGCGAATCATTCGCAAATGCAAGTTATATTATAATAATTTCATATTTTTTAGGCATAATACTTGCAATTTCTTAATATTTATTCTTGTATGTGAAATCAGTGATATAAATCACAAAATAAAACAACTATTATAAGAATAGTTGTCATTATTTATACGATTTTTGTTGTCCAGTTTTCTACATTCCAAACGTCATTTACTACATCTTGATAAAACTCTGGTTCATGACATACCAATAGAATTGTACCTTTATATTCTTGTAAAGCTCTCTTCAATTCATCTTTCGCATCGACATCTAAATGGTTTGTTGGTTCATCTAAAACCAAAACATTGCTTGGTGTATTGATTATCTTACACAATCTAACTTTAGCTTGTTCTCCCCCACTTAATACGGATACTTTTGATTCAAGTTGTTGGCGTGTTAACCCTACTTTTGCGAGCGCATTTCGAACTTCTAATTGATTCATACTTGGGAAAGCTTTCCATACATCTTCGATACAACTTAGATTATTGTCTTTCTTTGATTCTTGTTCAAAGTATCCAATGTGTAAGAAATCTCCAGTATGAATATTTCCTTCATAAGGTTGTATTAAACCTAAGATACTTTTTAATAAAGTTGATTTACCTAATCCATTCGCGCCAGTTAATGCGATCTTCTGACCACGTTCAATCGTAAATTTAAGTGGTTTGGATAACGCAGAATCATACCCAATCACTAAATTTTCTGTTTCTACTATGACTCTACCAGATGTACGAGCTTGTTTGATATTAAATACTGGTTTAGGTTTTTCTGGATTTAACTCAATTCTTTCCATTTTATCTAACACTTTTTGACGAGATGCCGCAATACCTCGAGTTGATACACGTGCTTTATTTCGAGCAACGAAATCTTCTAAACGTGCTATTTCAGATTTTTGTCTTTCATAGCTAGCTTCTAGCGCATATTTATTCATTTCATAGATTCTTAGAAAATCGTTATATCCACCAACATATCGTGTTAGTTTTAAGTTTTCTACATGATAGATTAAGTTCACAACTTCATCTAAGAAAGGAATATCATGAGAAATTAAGATAAACGCATTCTCATACTCCTGTAAGTAACGTTTTAGCCAAACGATGTGTTCTTCATCTAAATAGTTTGTTGGTTCATCAAGTAAAAGTATGTCGGGTTCTTCTAATAATAGCTTTGTTAATAATACTTTTGTTCGTTGTCCACCACTTAAATCATCGACATCTCGATCAAGCCCAATACTTGATAAACCAAGGGCAGACGCAACTTCATCTATCTTTATATCTATTTTATAGAAATCATGGTGATCTAACATATCTTGTAAGACACCAATTTTTTCTAAGGTTTTATCCATATCCAAATCTGGATCAAGCGCCATTTGATTATAGAGCTCCATAATCTCAGCTTCCGCATCAAATAAATATTGAAACGCTTTTTGTAGTGTTTGACGAATCGTTGTGCCTTTTTCAAGTACAGCATGTTGATCTAAGTAACCAACTCGAACTTTTGAAGACCACGTGACCTTCCCTTCATCAGGAATTAATTTGCCTGTAAGTACACTAAAAAACGTTGATTTACCTTCACCGTTCGCTCCAATTAAACCAACATGTTCACCTTTTAATAATCTAAACGACACATCTTCAAATATGCCACGATCACCAAATCCATGACTTAAGTTTTCTACTGTACAAATACTCATAAATACCTCCAAATCAAACACAAACGCTATCATACACGACTTAGTGAATACTTTCAAGATTTGAACATTAATACTTATTATTTTGATAATCATTATTATTGACATAAACAAATTTTATACTTATTATAATATTGTAATGATTATAAATATATGAAAACATTTGAACAGATAAGAGACAACTTAATCGAACATGGAGTAAGACCTTCGAATTATCGTATTCGTATTTTACAATGCTTAGAAGACGATAAACTTCATCCTACTGCAGACCAAATGTATCAAAATCTATTAAACGAGTTCCCAACTCTATCTAAGATGTCTGTATATAATACGATAGAAACCTTGCTTGATGCAGGATTAATTCGAGAAGTTACCATTGAGAACAATGAGGTTCGTTATGATGCAAACTTACTTGAACATGGGCACTTTAAATGTAATCATTGCGGCAAGATCTATAACATTGAAATTGATTTTAAAAGTCTAAAAATATCTGGCTTAGATCATTTCATTGTAAAGGATCAAGATATATTTCTTAAAGGCATTTGTCCTGAATGCTCAAACCATAAACAGTCAATTTGAAAGGAGACTATTATGAAAAACTTACAAACTTATTTATCTAATTTACTTATTTGGAATGTTAAATTACACAACTATCATTGGAATGTGGTTGGAAAGCAGTTTATGTCTGTTCATACTTTCACAGAAGAAGTCTACGATAATGTATTTGAACAATACGATACAGTCGCAGAACTTTTAAAAATGAGAGGTGAAACGCCACTAGTTACAGTTAAAGATTATTTAGCACATGCGACAATTGATGAAGTTAGCGCAAAAGACTTTGGAGTTGAAGAAGTACTTAAAGCAGTTCATTCTGAAATGAACTTAATGAAGGATTTAGCATACGCTATTCGTAACGAAGCAGATGAAAAGAATGATGCCACTATGGTTGCGGCATTTGAAGATTTTATCGCATATTATGAAAAACAATTATGGTTTATTCAATCAATTCTTAAAGGTTAATTAATTAAGTTCAACGAAAGTTGAACTTTTTTTATAAATGTTATAGACATTAACATAATAACTATTTAGAATAGAACCAATGTCATTAGATAACGGAGAATAGTATGTCTAACTTCAAAACGATTAGTCCAGAAGATATCAAAGCCAATCCATTTCATTTGATTGGAAAAGAATGGATGTTAGTAACTGCTGAAATGAATGGTAAAGTAAATACCATGACAGCCAACTGGGGTGGTGTTGGTGTTATGTGGAATAAAGATGTTGTATTTGTAGTCATTCGGCCTTCTCGTTATACAAAAGAGTTTGTGGATCATTCCAGTACTTTTTCACTTACTTTTTTTGATCAAAGTCATCGTAATGAATTAGCTTATCTTGGAAGTGTTTCAGGAAAAGATGAAAATAAAATCTCTAAAACAAGTTTAGAGATTATTTACGAAGATAATACACCTTTTTTCAAACAAGCAAAAACCATTCTTTTATGTAAGAAACTATTTGCACAACCTTACAAAAAGGAGTCTTTTGTAGACTTAGTTATCGAAAACCAAATCTATAATGGCGAAGATTATCATACACTGTATATTGCGGAAATCACAAAAGTACTGATTTCTGATTAATCCACAAATACGATTTCATCCCCAGGTTTAATGATTCCACCTACAAGTACTCTCGCAAATATACCTTCTCTAGGCATTATGCAATCCCCTACTTGATTCCGAATTTCACAACCAAGATGACATTCTTTACCAATTTGAGTGACTTCAAATAATACATCACTTACTTTAAATTGAGTGCCTATCGGTAAATGATGTAAATCAACTCCAACGGTCGTAAGATTTTCTGCGAATTTCCCAGGCACTAACCCTATAACTCCTTTATTGGTCATCTTATCAATACTTTCCTGAGCTAATAAACTAACCATGCGATGCCAAGGGCCAGAATGGGCATCCCCCTTCATCCCAAGTTCAACTTCAAACTCCCCATATTCTATGGGTTTTTTTATAACTCCTTTTCGATCACTGATATTAACTGATACAATACTTGCCATGTGTCCTCCTTTTACCATGTTTTTTCAACCTGTATTTTCTGATTTATTATTCGATACTGAATGCCTGATTTTATCGGAATGTCCGTATTATCATGTGATATTAATAATACTGTTTTACCTTTATCCAATAATTCTTCTTGAATCAAGGCATATACTATCGCTTTAGATGATTCATCCATATAAGATGTTGGTTCATCCAATAAGTAGATATCTGTATCTTGTGTTAATGTACGTATCAGAGCTATTTTTTGACGTTCTCCTCCTGATAATTTAGAGATATTGAATTGATAAAAACCATTTAGATTTAAACCATTCAACCACGATTCTATTTTTTCGTTGATTTCAAAATTGTCTTTTACCTTTGGAGAGAATAAATGAAAATTCTGAGCTTGGTATGTCCACGATCCAGAGATTGATATTTCTCCATTATTAGGCTTTATCCATCCTACTAGACTTCTAAAGAAACTTGACTTACCCGAACCATTTTCGCCTTTGAATAAATGTAATTTACCTTTATCAAACATCATATCTTCAATTTCCAAGATGATTCGATTCTCAAACATGAGCTTATAGTTCTTACAATGAATCATGATTTACCTCTTTAAATACACTATGTACAATAAAGTTAATCCCAAAACTTATGAATAATAGAAATACACCTAATATAAGTGCAGTCTTATAGTTTCCTTGATTTGTCTCTAACACAATCGCTGTCGTCATAACTCTCGTTTTATAACGAATGTTTCCACCAACCATCATAACAGCACCGACCTCTGCCATAGCTCTTCCAAACCCAATGAGTATTGCGGCTAAGATTCCATAACGAAGTTCATTTACTAAGTACTTTAATTGCTTAACATTTGAAATATGCAATCCATAACAGGTCTCCAAGAAACTCGATTTAATGGGTAAAACCAAAGGATATACACTCGCAATGATCAATGGCAATACAATTAAAACTTGAGCTGATATGATTGCGGTATGTGTATACAACAGTCTATATGATCCCAAAGGGCCCGCATTTGATAAAAGAAGAAAGATTGTGATGCCAGCAAGTACAGGCGGTAATCCAGCTAAGCTTGATATGATAGGTCTTATTTTTATGATCCATCTCTTTGTGCTCATACCCATGATTAACCCAATTGGTACGCCAAAAAGCGTCGCAATGGTTGTGGAGGTTAAACAAATAAAGATTGAGTTTAGAACAATTTGAAGGATCTCATTCATAGTTAATAGGTAAAGAATAAAGATTGATTATATTCTTCCTTTCCATATTCAGATATTAGATTTAACGCCTTTTCACTTAACATCCATTCTTCGAACATTAATGCAGCTTCAGAATTAACATTCTCAACTTTATCAGGATTAATCACTATAATTGAATAATCATTGATTAAGTCATTACTAGAATCAATTATGACCTCTAAATCTAACTTATCTTTCATCGATAAAAAAGTAGATAAATCAGTTAAAGTAAAAGCTTGTTTCTCACTCGCCATAATTAAAGTATCGCCCATACCACTACCACTCGAGTAATAGAAACTCGTATCTTGAGATACAACAACATAATCCAATTCAGTAGATTTCCAAATATTTTTCTCTTTATTATGAGTTCCTGAATTATCACCACGTGATATAAAAGGATAGTTTTTATAGATAAGTAAGAATGCATTCATAGCACTTAAATTCTTAAATTCTTCTTTATATTCTTCAGGTCCTACAATCACAAAGAAGTTATACATAAACGTACTACGTTTTAATCCATAGCCCTCTTCTACAAATGTCTTTTCCGCACTTGGTGAGTGAACTAATAAGACATCCGCATCACCACGTTGTCCAGCTTCTATCGCAGCGCCTGATCCAAGTGATACTATTTCTAAGTTCATATTAAGATCTTCAAGAATAAAAGGTCTGAGATATTCCATTAATCCACTATCATTAACTGAAGTTGTGGTGGTTAATCGTAAGTTAATTGGTTCTACTTTTTCAATGGATTGGTTACTACATGCAGTTAAAACTAAACATAATACGATAAATATAAACTGTTTCATATTAATCTTTGCGTGCACATTCTTGTGCAGATCCTATGAGTATATCAAGCCCATGTTTTAGGGGTTCTAGAATATAGTTAAGTGATTCTTCAACCGCTTTAGGACTTCCAGGTAAGGTAATAATCAACGTTTCTTTTCGAATTCCTGAAATAGCACGAGACAACATTGCTTTCTTAGTAATCGTCATACTATAAGCGCGAATTGCCTCAGATATTCCTGGAGTATGTTTATCAAGTAAGGGATACAGTGCTTCAGGTGTGACATCTCTTACAGAGAATCCTGTACCTCCAGAAATTAGTACTAAATCTACTTTTAATTCATCGGCACTATGTAATATTTCAGCCTGTAGTTTATCAATTTCATCAGGAACTATCACTGAGTAAACCATCTCAAAAGGCTCATTGAGCATACATTTCTGTATTGTAGGTATTCCTCCATCCACTCTTAAATTTTGCGATCCTTTATCCGAAGAAATAATTACTGCGTATCGATACATTTTATAATCCCCCATTCCTCATTAATGTTTATTTCGCCATTTGATTCATATGTTAGATAAAAGGTATTCTTTGATAAGATACAATCATAATTTTGTTTAAAATATTCACATCCTTCATGCATGTGGCATCTCTTTCCACACTGTATGACTCTTAGTTTTAGGTTGTTGTGAAATAACTGATCCTCAAGATTAAATTCTATTTTCTTATCTATGATGATATGGGCATAGAATTTAGACATGCATAGCGCATTATCTTTATTTTGATTCAATGAATTATATGTATCTAAATCAAGTAAGATAATTTGCTTATCCTGATGATAATCCTCCACAACTCCATTTTCATTTACTAAGAGTGAGTTTCTAGCTTCAACGAACCCTTTATCTAACCCACAATACAATGAATGGATTTTAAAGGACGTTTCTGACATAATGACCTGATTTACCACCTTTTTTTTCAATTAATATAATATCTGTAATTTTCATACTAGGATCCATCGCCTTAGCCATATCATAAATGGTTAGTGCTGAAATACTAGCGCCAGTTAGAGCTTCCATCTCTACCCCTGTTTTACCTTCGCAACTTACGGTACAGACAATACGAATCGAATGACTCTTTTCATCTTCGTAAAATAAAATATTAATGCTTGTAAGTAATAGTGGGTGAGACATTGGAATTAAATCCGATGTTTTCTTAACAGCTTGTATACCTGCAACTTGCGCAACAGACAACACATCTCCTTTTTTAATTTCTTTGTTTGAAATCGCATGAAATGTTTTCTCATTCATATGAATGATCGCTTGAGCACTCGCAACTCGTGATGTGACATCCTTTTGAGACACATCCACCATTTGTCCACGACCTTGTTCGTTAATATGTGTAAGTTCCATTTAGCCTCCTATTTGGCTCATTTGCCGTACGATCATTTTATGTTCATCTAATAAATGTTTTTCTGGTTTTATTTCATATGATTGTAGTATTAAAGGTAGAATATCTTGATTATTTCTTAATGCATTTTTAAGATCGATCTCAATATCACTATGTAAACAAGGCTTTAATTTACCATCAGGCGTAAGTCTTAATCGATTACAATAAGCACAAAAATTACAAGATAGAGGTGATATTAGACCTACTTTCCCTTTTGCGCCTTCTAATTGATAGTAACGAGCAGGTGATGATGGATCTTCCGCAATAACTGGTATTAAATCAGGAAATTGTTTGATGATTAATTCGTTCGAATAGAAATGATCTTGCGCATACTTTATATTCTGTCCAATAGGCATTAACTCAATAAATCGAACATCCACTCCCCAAGTATCTGTTAATTGAATAAATTGTCCAATTTCATCATCATTGATTCCTTTGTTCACAACACAATTGATTTTTATTTTTAATCCAACTTCTTTTGCGATAAGTATTCCCTTAAGTACTATATTCAAATCACCACCACGAGTGATGTATTTATATCGTTCTGGATTGAGTGTATCTAGACTAATATTGACTCGATGTAAACCAGCTTTTTTTAATGGTTCTGCAAGCTCTACAAGCCCTATTCCATTGGTTGTCATCGCAATATCATTCAACTGTTTTAGTGATGCGACTTTCTCAATAAAATTAACTACATCTTTTCTAACTAATGGTTCTCCACCTGTGATTCTCAACTTTTTAACACCTAGTTTAACAAATTCATCTATTACAGTATAAAGTTCCTCATAACTCAATAATTCATCATGCGGCATATGTTCAACGCCTTCTTCAGGCATACAATAAGCACATCTTAAATTACATCGATCTGTGATTGAAACACGTAAATAATTTAAATCACGATTAAACTGATCTCTCATATAGATAGACCTCCCCAGAATAACTCGTATTATAACCACCTAATTGTGTACATATTTGTTTAAAAGAATCTGATTTTAGACTGATTAAAAATTGTTTCATCATATCATTCTCAAGAAATTCTTTTCGACAGATAAAATCATAATCCTCTTCACCTAATGGTATAAAATCACAACCCATTATCTTTGCGGCTGAATAAACGCCTAATCCACAATCCGCGATACCACTTTGAACTGCGGCCGCAACGGCTAAATGAGTACTCAACTCTTTGTCATATCCATTGATTAATTCAGGATTGATATTAAATTGTTTTAACCAGAAATCTAAAAGCACTCGAGTTCCAGCTCCTCTTTGTCGATTTACAAAACGATGATTCACACTATCTTGTATGGTTAAAATATTCAATGGATTACCCGGTTGCACAATTAATCCTTGAATTCTTTTAACTCCTTTAATCAAAACCATGGATTCATCACTGAATAGTTGTTTAATGACCTCAGTATTATAAGTCCCTGTTGAATCTAAAAGATGTGTCATCGCAATATGAGATTCTCTACGTTTAAGTGCGAGTAACCCAGCGTAGGAACCAACATGCACACTTGAAATATGATAATTAACTTTAGATTGTTCAAATAGATTATTCAACACATCCATGATGACATCATGAGAACCAATGGCCATGATTGTATTTTGTATTATTTCAAGTGGTTTATTGAGCCAAACAGTCATTTCATTGTTTGCCTCAATCCCCTCACTATTCTTATCAATAAGGGCATAACCATCACTCTTAACAACAGACATCATCATACCTGCCCCTCTTGCGAGTGGAGTTGCGACATATTTATCATCAATATATCCAAGTTTTACACGGATATATTCTTTACTTTTTAAGCTTGATACAATTCTACGCGTAGATGTCGCATTAATTGTTTTTTGAATCATCTTTGGTCTATGATTCATTCTTAAGAGTAAAGGTGTCACAAACTCTTCAAATACGATATGAGCACTCACCGGATAGCCAGGAATACCAATAATCGGTACATTATTAACAATACCCAAAATAGCAGGTTTTCCAGGTTTAATCGCTAATCCATGAACAATAACTTCTCCTAAATCACTAATAACAGATGCGGTAAAATCTTCTCTTCCAGCCGATGATCCAGCATTGACTAAAACAACATCATACAACCTTGATGCCTTTTGAATTGTCTCTTTTAATAAATCGTAATTATCAGGTATGATATCTAACGTAGTAGGATTAGCAAACGCTTCTTTAGATAATCCCATGAAAAGATATGAATTCGATTCAACGATATCTCCGGTTTCAACCTTATCATAAGCAGATCGTATTTCAGTTCCTGTCGGTATAATCGCAACACTAACTTGTTTATAGACTTCGATTGAAAGTAGATTTGTGGCCATGAGAACACTTATATCCATAGGACGTAGAACATGTTCCATCGGAAATAGAAGTTCACCTTCCACAATATCTTCTCCTATTGGTCTAACATTTTCCCATGGAACGACAGACTTAATGATTTGTATACCCTTCTCTGATTCGATACAGTCTTCTACCATAATAACCGCATCATATGGTTCTAATATTGGATCACCTGTATCTACTTCAATATAATCATTATTGTTTAGTAATAATGGTTTATGTTCATTCGCCTCTATTGTTAATTTCGAGTAAATCGCAATACCATCCATCGCAGCACTCGGATAAAAAGGAACACTTCTTTTTGCATATACAGCTTGTGAAAGTACACGATTATATGCATCTTTAGTTTCAATTACTTCTGTTCTATCTAAAAGAATCTTATCTAAAGCACTCTTATAGAGTTCTTTCGCTACTTCAATATCGGTTGATTTAAGATAAAAAGATCGTTTCATGATTACCCCCATTGTTAAAGCATGATAACTTCTACACATTCACCTTTTTGATATCCTTCTAAATGACCTGGCACAACTAAATAGGCATTCGCCTCTTTTAAGGTAGAAATTAATCCACTCTTTGTATAAATAACTCGAGCATGTAGATTATTATCCATTTGATAGATATGACAATAAATAATCGTCTCCTTACCTTGAGATGCGATTACATTAGTGTCTAGTATTGCTAAAATTTTATTTAATGGTTGATTATAAGCGTTTAACAAGGCTGTTCTGAAAACACGATTAAATATCGCAAATGCACTCACAGGATGTCCTGGAAGTCCAACTAACAAACACGATTTATGGGATCCTAGTATCGTAGGTTTACCAGGTTTAACCGATAATCCATGCGACCACACCACATCATCTCCTAATGATTCAAAAATCTTTACAGTATAATCCTTCTCACCTTGTGAGCTACCCCCACTCACAAAAATAATATCCATCGAATGAGATAAATCAGTAATAACTGTAAGTAATTCATCGTAATTATCTTGAATTAAATATGTTTTTACGACATTCATATTTAACTTCTTTAACATGACATTTAATAATACTCCATTAATATCATGAACTTGTCCTTTATGGATTGGATGAGTAACAGGATATACTTCATCACCAGTTGATATTATAGACACATTAAATGGCGCATAAACTTCTACTTCTGATATACCAACACCAGCACAAACTCCGATGGTTTGAACATCAAAACACTCTCCTATATTCACAAGAGCTTGTCCTAAACCGATATCTTCGCCTTCTATTATTACATTTTCATGATCAGAAACAGGTCTATATATTAATACATCATTATGATTAAACCCTTCCGTGTGTTCAATCATCACAACCGCATCTGCACCCTCCGGCAACATACCTCCTGTAGGTACATAAGCACATTCACCTGGTTGAAGTTTAGATTGTGCAACTTCTCCCATTTTAATTATTTCTACACATTTAAGTAAACTTGGAATACTTTCAGACGCACCTAAAGTGTCTTTTGATTTAAGCGCATAACCATCTACTGTAGAGCGCGTAAAGTTAGGTAAGACTTCATTACTTCTTATCATCTTTGATGAAATCCGTCCTAATGAATCATGAATTGAAACAATCTCAGTTTTACTGAGATGATATTTCTCTATGTGATTTTGGCAGTTCTTGATTGCGTTTTCGACTGTTTGTACGTTTAGTAAAGCCATTTAATTATAAGTTTATGGTCATAAAAAAACACCAACACCTTCATAAATAGTATATCACATGTGAATGTAAGCGCTTTATGAAATTTGTGTATTTACTTGTGATGATGATATTTTTGTCTTATAGTAAGAATATGTTAACCCAAATTCCAAGTGATGATGTATCTATACAAAAGATCTATTTAGAGCTAACACAACGATGTAATTTACATTGTGTTAATTGTTTTAGACAGAATTGGACATCTCCTAATACACAAATGACACAAGAAATATTTGATCATTTCTTATCGAGTGTAAAACAGATTGATACATTGAAAGAAATAATCCTAGGTGGTATTGGAGAGCCTACGATTCATCCTAACTTTGTAGAATGGGTTAATCAATTACCAAAAGTTGATTTATGTGTCACAACCAATGCGTATCATTGGAATAACGAAACGATTGAACTTCTTGCGAATCGTTTTGATCGTATTGTCATATCGGTCGATGGATTAGAATCCACATTCTTAAAATTAAGAAGCTTTGAATTCAAAATTTTAGAAGAAAATATAAAAAAGCTAATCAATTTACGTAATCAACTTGGACAATATAAACCATTCTTGATCGCACAACTTGTTTTAAGTACGGATAATGTGAATGAAATAGAAGAGTTAATCCCTAAGTTAGCTAAGATGGGATTTATGAAGATTATCATCTCTAACTTATTACCTCAGAATGAACACGATAAAGATAAGATTCTATATACTTTATTTGAGAATAAGAGAATGGAAGAATATCGGAATATTTGGTTAAACAAAGCGATGTCACATCAAATCCAAATAAAGTTTCCAGCAATTCAACTAAAAACAGAAAGACGATGTAATTTTGTGCATGATGGAACACTAACGATTAACAGTGATGGCAATATTTCACCGTGCTATCGATTTGCGCATCCATCAGTAGAATATGTGTTTGGCCGACGCAAACAAGTTTATCCATTTCATTATGGAAATATCGTAGATCAAAGTGTAACTGATATTTGGAACTCAAGATTATATACGGATTTAAGACTTCAAAACTTGCGTAATCGTTTCCCTTCTTGTCCAGATTGTGATCGAGTGGATTGTTGCGACTACATCAATGATTCGTTGTGTGATTGTAGAGGTCAGAATCCTTCTTGTGCGGATTGTTTATGGACTAGAGATTTTGTACAATGCATTTAGACTCTTTACATTGAAATGTAAGCGCTTTATAATTAAATTAAGTTCCGAGTTATTCACCTCAAAAGGTAAAATAACCGATGGGTTTTATTGGAAACGATAAAGCCTCCCACTCCTTGGAAAGGGACTGCATTTTTAAAATGCGGCCCTGTACACCAACACCATGCACAAGGGTCGCCCCTTGTTTTTTTATAATTGACAAAGGAGGAAATATGTCAACAAGTTATAATCTTAAAATGCTTAGAGTCAATCTTAGTAATGGTTCAATCAAAACTGAAGCACTAGATGAGAAGTTGGCTCAAAAATTCTTAGGTGGTCGTGGTTTGGGTACGAAGATTCTATTTGATGAAGGTGTGGCTAAAGTTGAACCACTTTCACCAGAAAACAAAATCATATTTATTAATGGTCCATTAACTGGCGCAAATGTTCCTACAGGTGGTCGTTACATGGTTGTGACAAAATCACCTTTAAACAACATGATCGCAAGTTCTAACTCTGGTGGTGTCTGGGGCGCAAGACTTAAATATGCTGGTTATGATGCATTAATCGTAGAAGGTAAATCAGATAAACCTGTGTATATTTCAATCGATGATGATAAAGTTGAAATAAAAGACGCAAAACATTTATGGGGTAAAACATCCGAACATGTAGAAGAAAGCTTAAAGAATGAATATGGACAAGAAGCTTCAGTTTTAAATATCGGGCCAGCAGGTGAAAATTTGTCTCTAATGGCTGCGATTATTAATGAAGCAGATCGTGCAGCGGGCAGAAGTGGTGTTGGGGCTGTAATGGGTTCAAAACACTTAAAAGCCATCGTTTGTAAATCAAAACGTACTGTTGTAGAACCGTATGATAAAGAAGCACTACGTGAATCCGTAACACATTGTTTAAAATTGATTAAAGAAAATGGTGTTACTGGAACTGGTTTACCAACTTATGGTACGGCAGTACTTGTTAATATCATTAATAATATCGGATCATTCCCAACTAAAAACTGGCAAGAATCCGAATTCGCCAACTCAGAAATGATTAGTGGTGAAACACTCAAAGAAAAACACATCGTTAAACAAGGTTTCTGTCATCGTTGTCCAATTGGATGTGGACGTGTCATCAACCTTAATGGAAAAGTCGTAGGCGGTCCTGAATATGAACCTCTATGGGCTTATGGCGCAAACTGTGGTGTTGATAACTTAGAAGCCATCAATGAAGCGAACTATTGGGCAAATGAAATGGGGTTAGATGCGATTAGTTGTCCTACTACCATCGCAACCGCAATGGAATTGTATCAAAAAGGTTATATCAAAGAGGAAGAATGTGATGGTGTACCTCTCGAATTTGGCAGTGCTAAGGCAATTATTGAATGGACTAAACGCATTGGCTTAGGACATAATAAACTTGCTAAGTTAATGGCACAAGGCTCATATCGTTTATGTGAAGCTTATGGGGTTCCTGAACTTTCAATGTCTGTTAAGAAGTTGGAAATGCCTGCTTATGATGCTCGTGGTATTCAAGGTATTGGATTGAACTACGCTACATCAAACCGTGGTGGATGCCATGTTCGTGGATACATGATTTCTCCTGAAATTTTAGGTCTTCCTCAACAACTTGATCGTTTTGAGACAAAAGATAAGGCAACTTGGACAAAAATATTTCAAGACTTAACCGCAGTTATCGATTCATCTGGAATGTGTTTATTCACATCTTTCGCATTAGGTGCTCCTGAATATGCATCACTCATCAATGGCGCAACAGGCACAAACTATACTCCAACTCAATTACTAGAAGTCGGTGAAAGAATCTATAATATTGAACGTCTATTTAATAAAGCAGCTGGTATGAAAGCAGAAGATGATCGATTACCAAATCGTTTATTAAAAGAACCAATTCCTGCAGGTCCTTCTAAAGGTGAAGTAAGTAAATTACATATTACATTACCTGAATATTATGAAGCACGTGGTTGGAAAGACGCATTCCCAACTGAAGATACATTAAGACGCTTAGATTTACTATAAGTTAAAAGGGAGTCTTCTCCCTTTTATAAAAGGAGTATTATGATTGAAGTCAGATTATTTGCCTATTTTAGAGATAATCGAGGTAAAATACTTTATCTTGATGTCAATGAGTTTAAGACTCCACAAATGATTCTTGATCATTTAGGTATTGAACTTAAAGATGTGGCTATTCTACTGGTCAATGGAAGACATTCCAATGGTGAGCATATCTTAAAAGAGAATGATATTGTGGCATTCTTCCCACCCGTTGCCGGGGGTTAAAAAAGAGTCTATAAGCATTTAGCTTATAGACTTTTATTTTTTCCACATAAGACACAATCCTTATTATGAATAATTGGTATCTCATTAAATTCACAATCTAATCCTTCAAAAGTTAATAATCTTCCAAGCAAACATTCTCCTGAACCTGTAATTAACTTAATTACCTCAAGTGCTTGTAAGGATCCAATAACACCTGTAATAGCTCCTAATATTCCTATTTCATTACATGTAGGGTACTCATTAGATTCATTATTAAATGGATATAAACAACGATAACAGGGTGTCTGATCTGGAATAATTGTAGTAAGAATTCCACTCATTCCAACAACAGCTCCTTCTATCAACGGCTTTTTCAGTTTATAACATGTATCAGAAATAAGATATCGTACTTTAATCGTATCAACCGCATCGACTATGACATCATACTGATTAAAGATCTCTTCTATATTCTCACTTGATAATTCTATTCGATGTTCATTTATTTTTATATTAGGATTTAAACGTGAGAGTTTCTCATTTGCGGATAATGTCTTATAGGTTTCCAAATCATCACTTGAATGTAATATTTGTCGATTTAGATTCGATAATTTCACCACATCATAATCCACAATACCTAATGTACCAACACCAGCCGCAGCTAAATAGTAGAGTATAGGCGACCCTAAACCACCCGCACCACAAACACATACTTTGGCAGATTTAAGTTTTAATTGGCCTTCTACCCCAATATCTTTTAATATGAGTTGTCGATGATACCGAATGGTATCTGTTTGATCTAATTTATTCATGGTTTCTCACACTGTTTATATCTTTATATTACATCATTTTACTAATTTGTATAAACAATAAAAAAGCACATAAAGTGCTTAGTAGACATTCCCTACATAACGATTATTGAAGATGTAATTTCAAAAGGGGGATAGAATAATCGTTTTTAGGTACAATGGTTAAAATTTTATGGGTTCCAATTTTAATGGAGTAGTAATACATGTATCACTTTGACTATAGGTTGAAATAGGAAGTTCTACGACCAATCCATCATATTCAACTCTCAATGTCGCATTGATATCTTTAGGTAACCATAGTCCGATAAATCCATTATCTTGAGTTGTCTTTACTTCATCGATAATAATTTGATTATTCTCATCTACAACTCTAACTTTCATTGCTTGATTAAAAATCTCTCCACGACAAGTCACTAGATTATGAATTGTACATGGATGTACTTCATTAATGTATGGTGCTATAGACACAAAGAATGAGTCTTCAGGTAAATCTAAACTATATTCTTGATCATTATCATAAAGATAAAGTTTATCCCCAGTAATTCGAGCTCCAACATTACTTGGTTCATCAATTCTTTCGTCTAAATTAGTGACTATTTCTTTAATATCGAGTGATTCTATATTTAACTGTTTCAAAATCTTATCTGACCCTTTAGGAAGCAAACTCCATAGTGATATTCCTAAAATCGCAATTAATAGTAGAATAATCCATTTTCTTTGATTCTTCATATCAATACCTCACACTACAATTTTATAAAAGAGTTATGTAGAAATTATGAAGGTTTCTTAATCGGTAATATGATTGTAAATGTTGTCCCAACATTTAATTGACTTTCAACTTCTACTCTACCTTCATGGGCTTCAACGAATTGTTTCACAATAGTTAGGCCAATCCCACTACCACCACTGTCTCTATTTCTAGATGAGTCTACACGATAAAAACGTTCGAAAATATAGGGTAATGATTCTTCAGGTATACCAATCCCATTATCCTTTACTTCAATTGTAATATAGTGATCCTTAATCTCACTTGTAATAAATACTTGACTATTTTGATTGGAATATAAACATGCATTTAATATAAGATTATAAAAAACTTGATACAATCGATTACGATCCCCTTCAATTTGATTGGAATCTACCTTTAATATCACATCAATGTTTTTCTCATCTAATTTGACATTTAATGAATTGATACATTCAATAAGCAGTTCTTTTATGTCAAACATTTGATAATCTAATTTTTGTGATGAAACTTCTATTTTATTTAATTGTTCTAAATCTTTTACTATACTGGTTAATCGAAGCACTTCATCATATAAACTTTTTAAACGATTCGAATCTAAATCAACTAAACCATCTCTAACAGCCTCTATGTTTAATAAAAGGGTTGATAAAGGTGTTCTCAACTCATGAGCTACATCAGATGTTATCTGCTTTTTGATACGATCCTGTTCGTTTAATGTTTTTGATAGATAATTAATCGAATCGATTAGTTCGCTTACTTCGGTAATATTAGTACGATAATCAATTGAATAATCATAGTGTCCAGATGCGATGCTCTTTGTGGCATCAATTGTCTTAAGAATAGGTCTAGTTAATGTCTTAGCAAAGTAAATACCAACAAAAACACTAGATAAGATACTAATCATCGCAATAATTAGTAAAATTACCTGAAGTTGATTAATGAACTTTAAATCATCCACCTGATAAAAATACGGACCAAAATAACTTATTGTTATTTTACCAACATCAGAACCTTTATATTCAAGTATATAATCACGAGAGATAAATTTACCTTCTTGTGTTGGAAATTGATTTAACATTCTATGAGTAATATCATTTTTCAACTGAACACAAGCACTCATATCCCAAACTTCCGCATCCCAAATTGAATTATTTTCTTTATCATACACTTTTATAATATACCCACTGTATAATGCATACATTCCAACTTCATGAACTTTTTCTTGGTCCCAAGATTCAGTACTCGTATTATATTGTAAGGAAGCTTGAGCCACTATTTGATTAATTGTTTGAGTTTGTTTCTCAATAATATAGTCTTTAAATTGATCATGAATAAAATAACTCGATGAAAAACTTACGAGACCTACCGCAATTAATACTGTAAGTAATATGACAGAGGTTAATTTACGACTAAGAGATTGTTTCATTTTGAGATACCAAATTTGTATCCTACTCCAAATACTGTTTGAATATACATTGGTTTTTTCGGATTATCTTCTATTTTATTTCTTAAATTTTTAACATGTGTATCTATTGTACGATCATATCCATCAAAATCACTATCGAAGACTGACTCAACTAACTCATTTCGAGTAAATACCTTATTTGGATACTGTAGTAATACGATAAGCAATTTAAATTCATTAGGGGTTAAATGAATAATAACATTATTCTTTTTTACAACTTTTTGGTTTAAATCAACCTCTAATTCCCCATCGAATTTTAATGTTTGATATAAAGGATATATTGAATGTTCGGATCTTCTTAATACTGTATCTACTCTAGCATTTAGTTCTTTCAAACTAAATGGCTTTGTAATATAATCATCTGCACCCATTTTCAATCCATCAACAATATTTTCTTCCAACGAGCGAGCAGTTAACATAATAATAGGAAGCCGCGAAAATTTTCTAACTTCTTGACATACTTGTTCACCACTTATTTTAGGAATCATTAAATCTAGAATTAATAATGTTAAATCCACTTTTTTAATAATCTCGAGTGCTTTTTCACCATTATCCGCAATTAAAACATGATAATCTTGTCGTTCAAAATTAACTTTTAAAATCTCGGCTAACTTTAATTCATCTTCTACAATAAGTACTGTTTTTTTATCCATAAATCCTCACTCAATGCATTAATGCTCAACTATGTTGAGCATTAATACTTCATCTTATTTATACCATTATTCAGGAAAATAAACTATTTACCGTTGATATCAAATGGTTTCAATAACTTTTCAACTTCTGTCATTTTTCCATCTGCACCCATTACTTCAACTTTTGCGAATACCCAACCTTCGATAGCTTCTACATCAACTCCAGCATCAATAAAAGTTTGTGGATTTAATACAAATACAATGTCTTTGTCGTTTGTCGTAAAGTCTTTAGCCCATTCAAATACATTACCATTTCCAAAGCTTAAACCGTAGTGATCAAGAGCAGCATGATACCCAACTAAACTTGAATCTAAGTTAAATGTCGCTTCAAACGCTGGAACAACATCTTGAACATTTACGCCTTCACTACCTAAGTCATATCCGAATACAATTTTATTATCCACAAATACACCTTCAGGTAATAATGTAGTATCTAGACCAGCATTTATAAATGGTGTTGCGTCAATTTCCATTTTATAGTCATATGGGGTTGTAAATGCGATATCAGAACTTAACGAAAACACAACTTGGTTGTCGGGGGATGTTAAAGTGTAGAATCTATTTACATCATCAAGTTGGAAGTTAACATAGTTTGTCATGTCTCCAAACGATACAATTGATGGGTCTTTTTCGACAACAGGTGTTTCATCAACTGGTGTTTCTACAACAGGCTCTTCTTCAACCTTTGAGGTACATGCGCCCAAGAATACAACTAATACGGCAACTAATATAATTAATTTTTTCATTTCTATCTCCTTCAGTTCTCGCTGCTAAATAAGAATATCACTTAATTATGAAGAACTTATGAAGAATGCTCATAAAATATCCTATATGAGTTGTATTAAAGTATATCCAGCATCTTCAACTGCTTTCTGAAATACCTCAAAATCTACGGGTTTCTCTAATTTAACAATAGCATTTTTATTTTTAACATCAACTGTAGCATCAATAACTTCTTTTATTTTGAAAAGTTCTACTTTTACTAAACCTGCACAGTGCCCACAATTCATTCCTTCTATTTTGAGTGTTTTAAACATTTTTTTCCTCCATGGATTTAACATGATATCCAGTATCTTCTATCATGTTTTTAATTTTTTCTTGATCTAATTGTGTATTGGTATACTTAACGTAAACCTTCTTCTCCTCAATTTTAACATCAACTTCCGTAATTCCACTATTGATTAATAAAGCTTTCATAATTGAATGTGCACAATGTTTACATGATATTCCTTCAACATTTAAAGTTAATCGTTGCATATTTCCCTCCTTCTATGTGATGATAATTCGACTTCTTATCATTCCCATCCAACATGTGAATGTAAATGTACCCTTTTCAGTAGGCGTAAATTCAATAATATTATCACCTACTTGTAATGGAATTTCGGCTCCAAAACTCCTAATTAGGATACGGTTATTACAGCCAGATAAGTCACCCTGATCAACATGTATTGTCCATTGCGTTTTTACACCCGCTTGTATAGATATTGACTCATAACTATTGCTTGTAATATTTGATGTAACACGTTGAATACCATCTGTATCTATGACACCCACATTGTCAACAGTTTGTGAGTTTCCACTTAAAACTGGAATTTCAATTCCTGATACACCTAATCCTGTTTGAAACATAAAGAAACCTAAGATAACCACAAGCACTGCACTCACTTGAAGCATTTTATTTGTAAACTTTTTACTTAAAATAGAGCTTATTGCGCCTAATCCAAACATAAGTGGAGTAGTTCCTAAACTAAAGAAGAACATAGACAATGCCCCTTTTATCGGGTCTCCTGTTGATAATGCATAAAGTTGCATTGCTTGTAAAGGTCCACAAGGCATTAACCCATTTAAAAGTCCTACATAAAATTGACTGTTGCTTTTAATTTTCTCATGATTCATAAAATTGACAATGAATCTTGGTAGTCTTGGATTAAATTTCTTTAAAGATGGGAATATATTTAACATATTTATACCCATAATAATCATAAATCCACCAGCAAGGATAGCGACTATTCCCTTTGCATACCCAGAAAAGCTGACTACTGAACCTAATGCACCAACGAAAGCCCCAACTATTGTATAGGATACAACTCTTCCAGAATTGTATAAGAAACTTGGTTTTAAACTTGTCAATGTATTTTTAGGATGTTCTGAATTATGTGTTGAAATAGTTTGTGATAAGTTGATTCCTCCACACATTGCGACACAATGTATTGAAGTAAATATACCTACAATAAACAACAATCCATAACTCATACCAATTTCCGCTTGAGGGAAATTGTTGAAGATATTTAATAAACCAAATCTCAAAGCGAAATGATAAATAAAATACATTACTAAAGCTATGGTTGCAACATCTAAGATTTTATCTAACGTATCATCTTTTGAACTATTCTTTAAATCTTTTGATTCAATCACTCTATACCCAAGTTGATCAATTATTTTTTTGATGTTTTTTAACGAAATTACGTTTCGGTCATATGTGATTTTTACAGTACCATTGTTATAACTTGCACGGCTAATAATAAGACCATCTGTCTTTTTAAGTTTAGACTCAATTTTATTTTCACAACCAATGCATGTCATTCCTTCGACATTTAATACTACTTTAACAAGATAATCCAATTTAAACCTCCACGTAATTATCTATTTTTTTCTTATATTAATGACAAGACTTTTCTTTCTGATCTTCAGTCTGTGAATGTTTATGTCCATGCATTCCCATCATAAATAAATGAGATAGTGGACATAAAAGTAATAAACCATATGGCAAGTAGCGATCAATATTAATGTTTGATCCTATACTTGAAACTAAAATAAATACACCAATGATAGCAGATACAATCCCAAACCATAACACCCATTTTCTAAATCCAAGTTGCATAGAGCACTTATTTCCTCACTTATTTTATTATCAAATCAATCATTCTTGATACTTCTATTACGGATTGATTACTCATATTTGTGTCTTCTAATAAACGATTAGTCACATGATTCTTTATCATCAATTTATTAACTGATATTAATTCAGATTGAATAGAAGAAACCTGATTTAAAATATCATCACAAGACTCTTTATCAATTATCATTCTTTTTATATTTTGAATCTGACATTCTAATTGACTCAAATTTAATACGATTTGATTTTTTGTGTTGATATCCTGATTCACTATCAAGTTTCTCCTTTCAAATTTACTTATATGCTTTAAATGATTTTAAACGTAATGCATTAGACAATACTGAAACAGAAGATAACGCCATCGCTGCTGCAGCAAATATCGGATTAAGTACTGGTCCACCAAATACATACAATAATCCTGCAGCAACTGGAATTCCTAACACATTGTATGCAAATGCCCAGAATAAGTTTTCTTTAATATTAATAATTGTCTTTTTACTTAACTTCAAGGCAGTTGGTACATCCATTAAATCACTTCTCATTAATACGATATCTGCTGACTCCATAGCGACATCTGTACCAGATCCAATCGCAATACCAATATCAGCTTGTGCTAAGGCTGGTGCGTCATTAATTCCATCTCCAACCATCGCAACCACTTTGCCAGATTCTTGTAATTTCTTAACTTCAGATGATTTATCTTGTGGTAATACTTCTGCAAGCACTGTTTTTATTCCAACTTGTTTAGCAATAGCTGCCGCTGTTTTCTTATTATCACCTGTAATCATCGCAACTTCGATTCCCATAGAAGTTAGAACTTTTATCGCTTTAGCACTATTAGGCTTTACAATATCCGCAACCGCAATAATTCCTTCCAACACTTCATTTAATGCGATGAACATAGGTGTCTTTCCTTCTTCTGCTAATCGATCAGACACAACTTCACTTTCATTTAAATTAACGTTGTTTTCAATCATTAACTTACGATTACCTAAAAGAACATTTTGTCCATCAATATTTACTTTTATACCTCTACCAGGAATCGCTTCAAATTTATCTATCGCAATCATCTCTAAGTTTTTAGAAACAGCATCCTTAACAATCGCATCTCCAAGAGGATGCTCAGATCCTTTTTCAGCTGAAGCTGCAATTTGAAGTAAATACTCTTTTGAGTAACTTCCCAATTGAACAATATCAGTTACAACAGGTTTACCTTCTGTAATCGTTCCAGTTTTATCAAAGACAATCGTATTTATCTTGTATGCCGTTTCTAAAGCGATACCACTTTTAATGAGTACACCATTTTCAGCCCCTTTACCTGTCCCAACCATAATGGCGGTAGGAGTTGCTAAACCTAGTGCACAAGGACATGCAATAACAAGTACAGAAATAAATATAGTTAGAGAGAACGTAATTGATTGACCACTAATTAACCATGCTAATGCTGAGAGTAACGCAATCGCAAATGCTACTGGTACGAAATATCCAGAAACAATATCAGCTAGTTGAGCAATTGGAGCTTTCGATCCTTGAGCTTCTTCAACAAGTTTAATTATTTGAGCTAATGCTGTATCTGATCCAACTTTAGTTGCTTTAAAATGAATCATTCCATTACCATTTATACTTGCCGCATAAACTAAACTACCCATTCTTTTTTCAACTGGGATACTTTCGCCCGTTAACATGGATTCATCAATTGATGTATGACCTTCTACAACTTCTCCATCAACAGGAATCTTCTCTCCTGGTTTCACAATAACAACATCGCCAACTTCAACTTCTTCTACAGAAATAACCACTTCCTTACCATCATGTAAAACCAAAGCAGTCTTTGGAGCAAGTCCAATTAGTTTTTTTATAGCTTCTGAAGTTTTTCCTTTCGCAACCGCTTCTAATGCTTTACCAAGAAGTAATAAAGCCACAATTATGGCAGCAGTTTCATAGTACATGTTCTGTACATTCGTATAATCTCCATTAAAGATTTGATAAGATACACCAGCACTGTAAATTACCGCAGCAGATGTTCCCATCGCAATTAGCGAATCCATATTAGGAGATTTTTGCCAAATAGCTCTAAAACCCACTATATAGAAACGATAACCAGCTAGGATTACAGGAATGGATAATAGAATTTGAGCTAAAGCATAATTCTCAGGATTCATCATTGGATCTAATTCCATTGGTATAGGTAGATTAATTACTTCTATCATTGGAGCCATAGCTAAATATAATAAGGGTAATGCAAAAATAGTTGAAATCGTAAATTTAATCCAAAGAATTTTTATTTCTAGATCTTTACGTTTCTTATCTTCATCTACTTTGTTTGAACTTATACTTTCGAGTGGTGTATAACCTAACTTTATAATTGAAGATTTAATTTCAGATATACGAATAATGCTTGGATTATACTTTATCGTAATTTTCTCTGTCGCAAAATTAACTGAAGATTGAGTTACACCACTTAAATTTTTAACAGTTTTTTCTATCTTTGTCGCACATGCAGCACACGTCATTCCACTAATTGGAATCGTGATTTCCTTCTCCGCATCTTCAAGTACACCTTCATAACCAGCTTTAGCTATCACAGCACTTATCTCTTTATGATTTACTATGGATTCATCATAATTAATCGATAACTTTTCAGTCGCAAAATTCACGCTTGAACTTAAGACACCATTAAGTTTTGAAGTGACTTTCTCAACTTTTTGAGCACAAGCAGCACACGTCATTCCATTTATTTTAAATATTTGTTGCATAATTCCTCCTTTATGAACATTCTATAGTTAGTCTATCTTGACTACATTTCAATATTAACAATCTAATGTGGAGAAATTATGAAGTTATAACCTACTAATCTTGTATACATTATTTTTTATTATTCTTCATATTATCTACATATTTAAAAAGTAAACTAATGTCATATAAGGAGGTGAGCTCATGTTCGGATTATTATTAGCAAATTGCATTACTTCAAGTGGTCATCGTGGTCAAGAGTTAGCAGATTGCATTCATATGATGTTAAGAGGATTCTAAACTAAGACTTTTCTTTCAGTCCTCATATCAAAATTATTACTTTGCACAAATTAAGCTCTTTCGAGAGCTTTTTTAATTTATAAAAGGCCAGAATAATTATCAATTCTGGCTTTGCCGAAAATCGTTCAATTCATGATTTAAAATGGATCAAACCATTAAGTGAATTTTTCTCACATTTTCTCCATGACTTTTATATTATAAAGTCGCTGTTTTCTTTCATCTTTAATAAACAAAAAAGAGGCTGTAACGAAATAGAATAATTAGTTGGTCAAAAAAACAATTAATGATTCGGAAGCGTTATCGCTTCTTTTTCTTTGGTTAAGAAGGATAAAGTCGCATATTTTAACACTGTCTATCAAAAAAATAGACGACTTAAAAAGAACTTTTAAGATTTTGAGTGACTTAGTTTAATTTCTTACGCATCTTCTTAGCGTGATATTTCATGAGATTGAGACCGATTGCGATGAGAAACAGTTCGTTCTCCACATTTTCTTTCCCACGACGCGTAAAACGTGTTTTTCCCCAGTTATATTTAAGTTGTCCAAAGGTGGATTCTGATTGAATGGAACGTTGTACTCTCAGTTCAATTCCT
>JAJZTY010000112.1 GCA_021847325.1 Bacillota bacterium | reverse complement strand
CAAAGTTGTTAGAATGATGAGAAAGATGAAATTTTTGAAATACAAGCGCTTACATTTTAAAACACTGATAATAATGCTTTTGTGATATAAGTCACTATGGTAGAATACCTATGTTTAGTCAATAAAAGGAGTGTTCTATGGAAAAAGCATGGGAGAATTTTAAAGAAGGCTATTGGCAGAAGGATATTGATGTTGAGGATTTTATTCGTCTTAATTTTAAATCTTATGAGGGTGATGATACGTTTTTAGCACCAATCTCAAACAACACAAAAAAGGTTTGGGAACGTTGTGAAGAACTACTAACTGAAGAGAGAAAATTAGGCGTATTGGATATCGAAATGGATTCAATCTCAGGTGTAAATAATTTTAAACCTGGGTATATTTTACGTGAAAATGAATCAATTGTCGGTTTACAAACAGATGCACCTCTTAAGAGAATTATTAATCCTTATGGTGGTATTAAATTAGCATCCAAAATTTTAAATGTATATGGCAGAGAAATGAAGCCAGAATTTGAAACATTCTTTAATGATTATGGTAAAACACATAATCAAGGTGTATTCGATGCGTATACTTCTGATATGAAGAAAGCACGTCATACTGGTTTATTAACAGGTTTACCTGATGCGTATGGACGTGGACGTATTATTGGGGATTATCGTAGAGTTGCGCTATATGGTATTGATCAACTAGTCGCATTTAAGAAACGTGATCTTGCGGAAATTGTAGACATTAATGAAGAAAATATTCGTTTACGTGAAGAAGTAAGTGATCAAATTAAAGCACTCAATGATATTAAGAAAATGGCTGCGACGTATGGTTTTGATATTTCAGGTCCAGCTCAAACAGCTCAAGAAGCTGTTCAATGGTTATATTTTGCATACTTAGCTGCAGTTAAAGAAAATAATGGGGCTGCGATGTCTTTAGGACGCACTTCCACGTTCTTAGATATTTATATTGAACGTGATTTAGAAAAGGGTTCAATTGATGAAACATTTGCGCAAGAGTTAATTGATCAATTCATTATCAAATTACGTTTAGTTCGTCACTTACGTTCTCCTGAGTATGATGAGTTGTTTGCGGGAGATCCAACTTGGGTAACAGAATCCATCGGTGGTGTTTCTAGCAATGGTAAACCACTCGTAACAAAGAACTCCTTTAGATATTTACATAGTTTAACAAACCTAGGACCTGCTCCTGAACCGAATATGACTGTTTTATGGGCAGATACATTACCAGTAAACTTCAAAAAGTATTGTGCTAAAATGTCCATTCAAACAGGTGCTATCCAATATGAAAATGATGATTTAATGTCACCATTGTATAAGACTGACTATGCGATTGCGTGTTGCGTAAGTGCTATGCAAATTGGTAAACAAATGCAATATTTTGGTGCACGTACTAACTTAGCGAAAGCATTACTCTATGCGATTAATGGTGGACGTGATGAGAACTATAATGAAAAAATCATTGATGGTATTCCTGATTACAATGATGAAGTATTAGATTATGAAAAAGTAAATGAATTATTTGATTTAATGATGGATAAAACAGCGAAGTTGTATGTTGATACCATGAATGTCATCCACTATATGCATGATAAATATGCGTATGAAAAGAGTATGATGGCATTACATGATACACATATCACACGCTTAATGGCATTTGGTGCAGCAGGTTTATCCGTTGTGGCAGATTCTCTATCCGCGATTAAGTACGCAAAAGTAAAACCAATTCGTAATGAACATGGTATTGCGGTTGATTTCGAAATTGAAGGAGAATTCCCTAAGTTTGGAAATGATGATGATCGTGTAGACTTAATCGCAGTTGATGTAGTAAAACGTTTTGCGGCTAAATTGAAAGAACATGCACTATATCGTAATGCGGTTCATACATTATCCATTCTTACTATTACGTCTAATGTAGTTTATGGTTTAAAAACCGGATCTACTCCAGATGGTCGTAAGAAAGGTGAAGCATTCGCTCCAGGAGCTAATCCAATGCATGGACGTGATACTTCAGGAGCGCTCGCATCGCTTAACTCAGTTGCGAAGATTCCTTATGATGATGTATGTCAAGATGGTGTAAGTAATACATTCTCAATTCTTCCAGAAACATTAGGTAAGACTCAAGAGGAACAAGTTCTAAATACTGTTTCGATACTTGATGGATACTTTGCTCAAAATGCTCATCATTTAAATGTTAACGTATACTCTCGTGAAGTACTAATGAAGGCAATGGATCACCCAGAACTCTATCCTAACTTAACCATCCGCGTATCAGGTTATGCAGTTCACTTCAATAGACTCACTAAATCACAACAATTGGAAGTTCTAAAACGTACTTTCCATGAATCAATCTAAAATCGGTTATATCAACAAAATTGAAACATTTGCCACGGTGGATGGTCCTGGCATAAGAACCTTGTTCTTCCTTTCAGGTTGTCCACTCAGATGTTTATATTGCCATAATCCAGAAACATGGCAACAAGAATCTGGCCTACAAATGGACACAACCAAATTATTGACCTTAGTTAAGCGATATAAACCTTACTATGGTGATTCGGGTGGTGTTACTTTCAGTGGTGGTGAACCACTTATGCAAGCAGGTTATCTTGCGGAAGCTTTAAAGGTTCTTAAAGAAGCGAATATTAACACCTGTTTAGATACTTCAGGGTACAGTAGAAGTCCTTTATTGCCTGAAATACTCAGTCATACTGATTTAGTCATTTATGATGTTAAAGCGGCTAATCCTGAATTGTATAAGAAGATAACAGGTCAAGATATGCAGGTAACAATTGATTTCTTAAAACTAGCTCAATCACACAAAGTAAAGCTTTGGATAAGACAAGTTATTGTGCCTGGATTAAACGATAATGAAGTCAATATCGAAGAAACCGCAAAACTGATTGCTGATCTCGATTTCGTTGAGAAGATTGAACTATTACCTTATCATACCTTGGGTACAACTAAATACAAGAAACTTGATTTGAAGTATCCTCTTGAAGGGGTAGAAGCGATGAATTCTGATCGATTAAAAGAATTAACAAACCTATTATTTAAGAAAATAGAACACTATAAACAGAACCGGTAAAAGCCGGTTTTGTTGTATACTTGAGATATGAGCTACAATCCATGGCATGGTTGTCACAAAATAAGTGCAGGATGTTTGAATTGTTATATGTTTAGAGGCGATGAACGATTCGATCGAGATGCGAATACGGTTCGCAAGACTCTAGCATTCAACCTTCCCATTCAAAAAAAGAAGGACGGAACCTACAAAGTAAAAAGTAATACAACACTTTTTACTTGTTTAACATCCGATTTTTTTATCGAAGAAGCAGATGAATGGCGTGATGAAGTTTGGAGAATGATTAAAGAAAGAAGTGACTGCCATTTCTTTATTATTACTAAAAGAATCAATCGATTTATGCAGTGTATACCATCTGATTGGGAAGATGGGTATGATAATGTTAGTATTGCCTGTACAATTGAAGATCAAATACAAGCTAATCTGAGATTTCCATTATTTAATCAATACCCTATCAAACATAAGTTAATAATTTGTGAACCCATCCTTGAAAGAATTGATTTATCGAAATATCTAAACGATTCTATAGAAGAAATCATCGTTGGAGGAGAAAGTGGTCCAAATGCTAGAGAATGTAATTATGATTGGGTTTTAGATTTGAAGTCTCAAGCAAATTCATTTAAAATAGATTTTACCTTTAAACAAACGGGAGCGAATTTTGTCAAAAATAATAAGATTTTTAAAATCGAACGAAAAGACCAAATAAATCAGGCAAAAAAAGCGAATATCAATCATACATATAAAGATGCGGCATATCGTAATAAGGAAACACTATGAAATCACTTGAAAGAATATTAGGATTAAAAAGAGAAGCAGTTTTATTAGATTCATGGCTTTATATTTTTAAAGCGATGTGTGCTATAAGTGTCGGTTTTATTTTAGGTAGAACATTCGCAATAACACGCTTGGATATGATTTCAGTTTTACTTGGAGTCATGTACAACTTAGAACCCATTAATGTATCAGGTTTAAAAGGTGGAATTAATCAGTTACTTGCCTCTACATTAGGAGCGATAATTACGGGCTTTTTAGTCTATATCATGAATTACCAAATTAGTTTTATTACGATCGCATTGGGTATTGGATTAACCATGTATGTCGCGCTTAAGATTGATTATCGTATGGTATCACCAGTCACAATCTTTACAAGTATTTACATGACACAACTCTTACAAACAAACGCATTAGGTCAACCAAGTGTATTTTTAACCTTTAGATTAAGAATTCTAGCATTGGGACTTGGTGTATTGATAGCGATGATCTTTAATCTATTATTTTCTTTATTGTATTATCGAAAAATTGGACATAAACGTGTTGAGTTCGTTAAGATTCAATCCATTAATGCGATTAAACACACCATAAAAGGACTTCAAGATACCAGTCTAATACAAAGTTCTGAGTTTGTCCTTGCGAGTGTGTTTAACGATGTCGATATGGTAAAGGCAAATATTGAGACTATGATGAAGGAAAAGTTTATTCCATTTAATCTTAAACAGAAGGAACAATTATCTGATTTATTAAAAGTAGTTATGCATATTAAGAATATGACCCATTGTGCATATGATAATCTATTCATTGCGCATAATTTAAAGGAAGTGATAGAAGAATCAGATCTTCAAAAAATGAATGAAATAGTCAATAAACTTGAAGAAATTGATTTCTTAAATAAAAAAGAATCGAAACTAATTTCCGATTCTTTGAATACAAGTACGACTCGTATGTCTCAAAATGTAAAACTTATGATACAAGAGTGCCAATCTATTTTAACCATATACAATCAATTAAATTAAGTAACTCGCCCACTTTTTATTTTTCTTTTTTTGGCTTAATACATAATTTGAAAATAATATTGAACCAATTACCGCAATACTATATCTTCCAATACTTGAACTTAAGATAAAGTTTAGATTCAATAAACTAAATAATCCATACATAAAGTAATACACTAAGAAATGTGAGAAATAGATTACACTTGATTTAATGCGATAATCCTGCCCACTTGTTTCTGAAGGATAGTGTAAACAAAGCACAAGTAAGAAGAATGTCGTTGGAATCATACTAAAGTACATATTATATTCAAATGGTTCAGTATATGTCATAAGTAATCCCATTTCGACAAACATCAGACTATAACTTAGAATAAACCCTATCCATGCATATTTAACACGGATTCTATCATGAATCTGTGTTTTTTGTATCAAATATCCTAATGCGACAAACAAGAAGCCAAAGAATAATCCATTACGAGTCGTTCTAAATATCTGAAGAAATTGATTCATGAGATCTAGTAGAATTCCTTTTGGCAATAATCCATAATAGGCATCTCCAAACACACCAACACAGAAGAATATAAATGATATTATCGTA
>JAJZTY010000111.1 GCA_021847325.1 Bacillota bacterium | reverse complement strand
AATATTTATATTTTTATTCGCATTTTTTAGTGAATGTAAATTCTTTAAGATAATCGATTCATTAATATTTTGATAGTAATTGTACCAACTAGTCCATCCTGTCATTGGTTTAGATTTTGGTTTATCGATCATCATTTTCTCAAAATAAGAATCAAACACAAACTTTTCATCTCCAGATGTAAAGAATAGATTAAACGCATGATATTTAGAATTAATCACAAGACCTTTACATTCTTTTTCGATGACTATTTCATTTTTTGTAACACTGGTATTAAGAATGGTATATCCTTGTTTTTCAGATAATGATCCAATCAATTGATAATCATTTCCACTTCGAATATATCCATAAGTATATCCATGAAAATCCCCTATATGATTTGAATAGCTCTTAAAGTTATAATCCCCATACTTATCAAATTGATAATGTGGTAGTAATGGTTTTGAGAATTTGGATAATGTCTTCATTTTCTCATCCACAAAAAACTCTTTACTATCCGTCCAAGATTGATACCCATTTACGTAGATTAAGTCATCCTGATTAAAGTTATAATTAAACTTTATCATCAGTGACTCAATTTTAATTTCACATTTCGGGATAATTTGGATTGATAATATATCATCACTTAATTCTTGAATCACTTCACAGTGTTGGTTATTAAAGTTTGAACTGATATCCATGTTATAACTATTTTTATCTACTGAGTAGTTAAAACAGAGGATTCGATTCTTTATACGATCTTTTATCATTTTGATTCAACGTCTGTGATTCCTTCAAGAATCTTCTTCTCGTTGTACATAAGTAATAAAACTAAACCGAAGGCACAGAAGATTGCGGCAGTAATAGCTGTTAATCGAATACTCATCTCATTGGATACATCTCCACCAGATAAGAGGAGTCCACTTAGCAACAACATAGATATCATTTGTCCAATCTTAGACATAAATGTACGTGTCCCAAAGAACATACCTTCTCTTCGAATACCTGTTTTACGTGCATCATATTCCGCAATATCCGCTATAACGACATTCGGCAATATTCCAAATACAGCCATAGGAATAGCCGCTAATAAGACAAGTAAATAGGCTTGAATGGTTGTATCAAATGGTAAAGTCCCTAAAAGTGCTCCATATGCATAAACTAATAAGAATAAACAGAATGCGATGATAAGAAGTGTTTTCTTACCCGTCTTCTTCGCAATAATATTAATTGGAACATAGAACAAGAATGATCCTACACCAAGTCCCATAAATAATAAACCAAACATCGATTCTGGTAATTTAAGCAATATGGTTATGTAGTAGAGAAGGGATGATTGGAAGATTGTGATAGCGACCCAATACACAAGATCCGATAACACAAATATTCTAAATTCTTTATTTCTGAAGGTTGCCTTCATCGAATCAATCATCTTTAGTTCAGATGGAACAGATTCACAATAGCGTTTTTCATCAATCGCAATAACTGGGATATATAAGAATACTAATGCGATTGCGGAAAGAATTAATAGCGCAATACGAACAGAAGAAACTTTATCAAACCCCATACCCTCGAATAATCCCCATAGAACTGGTGCTTGAGATGCGACTGCAGCTCCTAGAAACCATGTGACTGATATAAATGTTGATAAGTTTAATCTTTCTTCTGGTGTATGACCTAACTCAGATAACAACGCAAAGAATGGAGTCACATACATTGTAATGAATAGATAGAAAAGTAATAACATCACCGTTAGAAATAATGCGTTTAAATTACTTTCTCCATTAATCGGTGACCAGAAAACTAATACAGTTGTGATAGCTAAAGGTAATGAAGACATTTGCATAAATGAAATACGTCTGCCTTTTTTTGATTTACTTCGATCACTTAAGGTCGCAATCCAAGGATCTGTTATCGCATCGAATAAGCGACCCAACATCGTAATAGCTCCTATGATAGAAACGAAGCCAATGAACACTACCTGTGGAATAAATACAGAAATGCCTGATTCTTTCGTTGGAATATAATAGAAAATTAAGTAAGATCCAATGATACCTGATAGAAGTGACCAACCGAATTGGCCTAGTGAATATGCGATTTGTTTAGATAATGGTAGTTTCTCTTTCATAGTTTTCCCTCTTACGCTTGTAATGCTTTTAGAAATAAAGAACGTTGTACAGCTAATATTTTTCTAGACTCAATATTCAATTCCACATCTAAATGATTTCCTCTTGTCACAATACGTTGAGCTAACGCAAGAAATGAGTTTGAAATTGTTCGTGCTAAATAGGGTACTTCTATTTCGGTTTTTATCGAACCATCTTTAACACCTTCATCAATGAATTGAATGAAAGGTTCATCTACTTTTTCGATCAATTTTATAAACTCACTTTGACTCGATTCACTAGGATACTCATTCACTAAGTAATAGTCAAACATACCTGTAAGTCGGATGAGTTGACTTAAGTCATCCACTAAATGATCTAATTTTTCTAAGTATTGACTTAATTTTTCAAATCCATTGCCCTGTAACTTTCTTACGATCTCATCTTGCACACTTACAAATGTCTTAAACACATCTAATTCAATTTCCATTGCTATTTCTTCTTTAGAACTAAAATATCGATAAAGTGTTTTACGACTTATCTTTGCGATTTCCGCAATCTCAGCCATATTGGTTTGAGCATACCCACGACTTAGAAATAGTTCTTTTGAAACTTCAGTAATATTTAATTTGCTTATTTCTTTATTCTTTTCTCTCTCTTGATCACGATAAACTTTAGTACTCATGTAAATCCTCCATTATAAATGACACAGTTGTATATTGATGACACACCTGTTACCTTATCTATAGAATGCGCTTACATTCTATATTTGTCAATAGTTTGTTCATCATTTCACAAAAAAAGAGACGTTAATCTCTCTTTTCCTTTATCGGATGTAACTCAATGTACCCTCTCCACCCTTGAGGTTCTAACTGCATCCTTGGCGCAATCGAATAATCATATTCATATCCATATACTTCAGGATTAAACTTCTCTATTCTTTCCCACAATGCGCCAATCGCATCCCCAAACTCTTCATCATTATACGGTTCGCCTTGAAAAACTAACATCTTGCAAGGTTCTAAATCAATTAAATCAAATTCTTCAGGAACATCCCCTTTGAAGTCAAATGGTACTTCCACGGCATGTACATACTCACTTGTACCTTCCTTAATCATGGATTGGGGTAACCAACATCCAGCAGGTTCATTCAAGGCTTCTTTTACCTTACTTAGTATTTCCCATGGATCAGAATGTTGGGTATTGTGACATCCTACTTCTTCACAATATTCAAAGTAATCCGTAGCCTTAATTCCACGTCTAAGTAATAGTTTTCTTTTTGGTCTTTCTACAATCTGAGTAAAAATAATAGCGGTATCTTTCATCATCAAATCCTCCTTAGATGAAGAGTTATTAATTGTACTATAAGGAATAATCCAATCATTCGATTGTTTAGCCTGAGAGAATCGTTTAGGACTAATCCCAAACGATTTAGAGAAAGCTCGAGTATATCCCTCATGACTTGAGAACATATAATCGAATGCGATATCAATCACTCGTTGACTTCTTTTACGTAGTGAAAAAGCAGATGAAATCAGTCTTTGTTTACGAAGATACTCAAATGGTGCTATCCCTTCTATTTCTTTAAAAATATGCGAAGTATGATACATAGAATACCCAGCCACTTGAGCTAATTCATTTAATGTTATTTCATCTTTTATATGTTCTTGGATATAATCTTTGATTTTCTCAACCACATCGATGGATTCTTTACTCATACCTTATAACTCCTCATCTATACTCTATTCGATTTAAAACATCTTTTCTTGACTCCTATTGCGAATAGCTTACCAACGATTCATAACCTTTTCGGCAAATCCTAATAATTTATTTATGACTAACTTTTCTCCATTATCAAGTACTACTGTCCCAGAGAAATAACCAAAAACCTGATGTTGGTCAGATTGTAATATGAGTACTTTTGTGTTGGATGATCGATCTAGTATTGGCTCAAAGTTTAGTTCGAATCGATGATCATCACTTGTAAATGTCCATGGCTCTAAGTATTTTTCTTTTCCATTTTCGTCTTTCGGTATGTTAAATGTCACGTGATTTAACTTATGCGCTTTTCCATTGTAGATGAGCATATTTTCTGTTGCGGCTTGTGTATTACCGAAACCATATCCAATATTGAATCCAAATGGGTTACCATTCACAAGTCCTGATGCACTACCCCAATACCATGTATTTGAATAGGTCCATACTCCTCTACCCCAATCCAATACTCCAAATGAATCTTCTTTATTAAAGATGAACTTCTTTGAGCCATATTGTATTTCACCTTTAGCTCTCATACAGTTTATCTTTTGGTTATAGTAAAAATACTTTGGTTTATCAAAAGGTGTCGCAATTACCATACTTTCATCTGGACTATCACTTAATGTTATTTTACCGATTAATGAGTTATTATCATGAAAATTCTGTACATTAAATTCTAGAATACGATCTAACCCTTGCATATAGAAATGAATTTGGTGTGTTTTATACTCAACTTTTACACTCCCATTCGAAGTTGGAGGTAAATTCTTTTTACCTAGAGTAAATGCTTGCATAAAACTTTGAGTCATCTCAGTTCGTTGATCAAAATCAAACAATGTGATGGAATCTAAGCCCATATAGGAATTATCCGCAATGGTTAAAGCAATTCCATAATGATTATTTAATACACAGTAATAATCCCATTCTTTTATTCTTAACTTATTGGCTCTTATTTCATTTCGATCATACTTAAATAAGGCACTTTTCGCATACCCTGGGTTCAATACACACCCATCTGAATCGAGTAGATTCACACATGTGGTAATCTCATTTTGGTTCATTATGTTCTCCTATTAATGATTAATTAATTTAATTATCATCTTATAAATCAATCAAATCAATAGTATTGTAAATTAATCCTATTTACTCCATATTCCCATCAATACTATATCCACGAGATTCCCAATAACCTTTGTAGTTGATATCGGATGATAATTCGATTCGATTAATCCAACGTGCCCACTTATATCCCCATTTATCATAAGCCACAAGTATAAATGGATAACCTAAAGATGATGGAATAGGCAAACCGTTCGCAGAATACGCCATCATAATCTTTTTGTTTATAATTTCATCTAATGGTAAAGATGTCGTATAACCATCAACCGCATGAAATATTACTGTTTTCGCGTCATCATCTACATTTGATTCTCTTAATATATCTTCAATTAGAACACCTTTCCATAGGAATGTGGCATCCCAACCTTCTACACAATAGATGGTATATACTTTCTCCACTGAATCCATTTCACGTATTTGATCATAGGTATAAGTGATATTATTCTCAACAAGTCCATCTATTTTTAAGGAATATGAATCAATATCAACTTCTTGTATACC
>JAJZTY010000011.1 GCA_021847325.1 Bacillota bacterium | reverse complement strand
GGTGTTTGTGTGCAATTGACAGACTGCACTTTTATCCTACCAGAAGGAGATTTTTTTGTCAGGAATACACCGCTAAAGCTCTTTTGAACCCCCAGACTATCTGGGGGTTTTATTAACAAAAAATATCTTCCAAATTGGAAGATATTATTTATTTAAGCTACATCTTTCTTTAGAATTCCAAGTAAGACCGCAGTTAATATAGAACCAGCAAGTATCGCGATAACATATCCCAATAAATTCTCAACTGCGAATAAAACAAAGATTCCACCATGAGGTACAGCTAATGTACTACCAAATGCCATAGACAACGCGCCAGCTACTGCACCACCTGCCATTATAGAAGGCATAACATGTAACGGATCTGCAGCCGCAAATGGAATCGCACCTTCTGTAATAAAACTAGCACCTAATACAAGATTTGCTTTACCAGCATCTAACTCAGCTTCAACGAATTTTTTCTTAAAAATAAGAGTAGCTAAACCAATTCCTAAAGGTGGAACCATACCACCAGCCATAACAGCTGCCATAATCGCTGAACCTTGACCCGCAACCAATGTAGCAGTACCAAAAGCATAAGCAGCTTTATTAATTGGTCCACCCATATCGAAAGCCATCATTAAACCTAATAATAATCCTAGTACGATAGCACTTCCACCACTTAAACCAGTTAAGAAATTCGCAACTGATGTATTTATAAATGCTATTGGGGTACCAAGCACATAGAAGAACAATAACCCAACGATTAACGACCCAAATACCGGAATAATCAAGACAGGCATAATACCTTGAAGAGATTTAGGTAATTTAACCGTTTTCTTAATAAAGTTAACAACATAACCTGCTAAGAAACCAGATGCCATACCACCTAAGAAACCAGCTCCTATACTACCAGCTACAACACCACCGATCATACCTGGTGCTAAACCTGGACGATCCGCAATAGAATAAGCAATATATCCAGAAAGAATTGGAACCATTAAACCAAATCCACCAGATCCACCGATTGTCATTAGATAAGCTGGTAATGTATTTGGTGTTTGAAATGCATCATATCCAAACGCAAAACTGAATGCTATCGCAATCCCACCTGCAACAACAAATGGAATCATGAATGATACACCATTCATTAAATGTTTATAGAAATCATTTTGTTTTTTTGTTGAAGTTACTTCAGTTTTTACTTCAGATTTGTGAACTGGCGCACTCTTCGCTCTTTCAAATAAATCATTCGAGTTTTTAATAGCTTCACTAACTGAAACAGTAAGCACTTTTTTCCCAGCAAATCGATCCGTTGGAACAGATGTATCACATGCCAATATGATAAAATCTGCATTCTTGATATCATCTAAACTCAATTCATTTTCAACACCTACTGAACCTCTAGTCTCAACACTAATTTGATACCCAAGCTTTTTTGCCGCATCAGATAAGGCTTCAGCTGCCATATAGGTATGAGCAATACCTGTTGGACATGCTGTAACTGCACAAATTTTCATCTTTCTTTCCTCCTTTTATTTAAATCCTATTGGATTAAGGCCTAATTAAGTATCTCTACACTAATATTGTTTAAATAATCTATGATATTTTTACTTCTAAACTCACTTAATGACTCACCACTAACCGCAAACCCACCGCAACAACTCGCATATTTCAAAGCATCTTCCAAACTCATATTTTTTGATAAACCATATAGAAATCCTGCTAACATTGAATCCCCTGCCCCAACCGTTGATTTTACATCTACTTTAAGTGAATTCGCTTTTAGTACAACATTCTTTGATACCAAAATACTTCCTTCTTCGCCCAATGAAACTAAAACAAATGTAATTCCATATCGTTCAATCAATTCTTTTGATGAGTCTATAACATCATTCGTATTATTCAATTTTTTACCTAATAAATCTTCTAACTCATGAATATTAGGTTTGATCAAATAAGGTGAACATGTTAAACCAATTTTTAGAATTTCACGATCTGCATCTAACACCAATTTACTATCTTGAGCTAAACTCAACATCTCTTTGAAATCATCATGACTAATTCCTTGACAAACACTTCCACTAAACACAACAAACTCACTTGACTTTGAATAAGTTTTAATTAATAACTTCATTTGTTCAACTTGAATCGATTGAACAGAGAATCCAGCTTCATTAATATCTGTGGTTGTCTTATTTACTGGATCAATTATCTTTGTATTAATTCGAGTATAAGCATCGACTAAGATAAAATCAGAAATGATATTTTGTTTCTTGATTAAAGTTTGAGCAAAACTATAGTTTCTTTCACCAATAAATCCTAATGAAACATTTCTTTCACCTAATAAGTTAAGAACCTTCGAAACATTAATTCCTTTACCACCAATATCTTCGTAAACATTACCGGTACGATTGACAGAATTCAATCGAAAATTTTCTACTGTAATCGTTTTATCTATTGCTGGATTTAATGTAACCGTCGTTATCATAATGCAACCTCTTATAGGACTTTAATGTCATATCTTTCTATAAATTCGTTCAATAATTCTTTATTCGTTTGATTATCCGTCACAATTACATCTACCATAGATACAGGAGCAAACTGATTAATATACACTTTATTGAACTTACTATTATCAGCCAATATTATTCGTTGTTTAGAAGATTGGATCATTGCACGTTTTATACCTGCTTCATCCATATCAGTTGTAGTGAAGCCCTCATTCAAACTAATACCATTGGTTCCAAGAAACGCTTTATCGACAAATAGTCGTTGCATTAATTCAACCGCAGCACTTCCCACAGAAGCAAGTGTATTTGTACGAACCTTACCACCTAGAATAATAAGTTCAACATTTGGATTCTTAGCTAGTTCTTTAAAAACTATCATTGAGTTCGTTACAATTGTTAAGTGCAAATCAGATTGTCCAATTAAATAAGCCAATTCATAAGTAGTCGTCCCTGCATCCAAAACGATTGTGTCATGGTTCTCTAGCAGATCAAACGCCTTTTTTGCGATAAGCTGTTTCTCATTTAGAAATTTACCTTCTCTTGAAGATAATACATCTTCGATATTTATTCGATTTGATTCGTTATAAATCGCTCCCCCATGCGTACGTTCTAATTTACCACTGCTTTCTAAAATTGATAAATCTCGTCGTATGGTAGCTTCAGATGCTTCTAGAATCTCGCATAAATCCGCTACACTAATACTATGATTCTCTTTTAAGAGTTCAATAATTCTATTTCTTCTTTGTCCAACTAACATATTAAATCAACTCGTATTGTTTAAAAATCGACAATACTTCTTCCTTTGTATTTGAATTAGATAACGCTAATCTAAACTCTTCTTTCATTAATTTACGTGATAACAAAGCAAGAATTTTTAAATGTTCATTCGTCGTATCTTGCTCTGGAACTCCTATCATAAAAATCATATTAACTAACGTATCATCAAGTGACTTCCAATCGACTTGATTAACTTTGCAAAACAATACAAACGCTTCTTTAACAACAATAGATTTACCATGTGGAATTGCTACACCATAACCTACACCAGTACTAAACTCACTTTCACGATGTAGAACCGATTGGATGTAAGGTTCTGTTTCTACAATTCTATTTGAACTTAGTGCAACACTCGCCAAATATCTAATTATTTCTTCTTTATTCTTTAACTCACAATCTAGAATGATTGAATCTTCATTGAGTAACATAAATTCTCCTTTATTTGATTGTTAATGATTGGATATGATTGTTTATGACTGTTTATACTCATATTCTACAAATTAAAAAGAATATGTCAAGCATATTCTTAATTTTTCAATCATATTCAATCAATTTCAATCATTATTTCTTCTAACATCCATAATAATACGACCATCTTTGACTTCGATGATACGATCCGTCTTCTCAGCGACGTGTTGATCATGCGTTATGATAATAAAAGTTGTATTATACTTTTTATTTATTTTACGCATTAAATCATAAATCTGCTCGGTTGTATCTGAATCCAGATTACCAGTTGGCTCATCGGCTAAAATAATACTTGGGTTATTCATAAGAGAACGCGCTATTGCAGTACGTTGCTGTTGACCCCCAGACATTTGAGTCGCTAAATTGTTCTTAACTTTGCTTAAGCCTACTAATTCAATCAATTCATTCGCTCTTTCCATAACTTTATCATCTATTTTTTTACCCATGATACGATATGGCATCAAAACATTTTCTAAAGCTGTAAATTCTGGCAATAAATAATGGAATTGAAAGATAAAACCTAATGTTTCATTTCTTAACTTAGCTAATTGATTTGCGTTCATTGATTTTGTATTCACGCCATTAATAACAATCTCACCATCAGTTGGCCGATCCAATGTCCCTAATATATTTAATAAAGTACTTTTACCACTACCTGATTGACCAATAATAGAATTGAAACTACCCTTTTCAATCGAAAGATTTAAATCAAATAAAACTTGTGTTTTTACTTTATCCCCATATATCTTTTTTATATTTCTTATTTCTACAATATTATCCATTTCGAATGACCTCAATAGGGCTCAATTTCTTTGAGCGAGCAGCAGGAATAAATGATGCGATTAATGCTGATAAAATCGCAATGGATCCTGAAAATAAAATAAACTGTAAATCAAAATTAATTGGAATAAGTGCTGTACCATCCGGATTACGTGCAAATGTTGTGAAAGATAATATAAGACCTAATCCAAACAAGACACCTAAGATGGCTCCATAAACGCCGAGGATTAACCCTTGAAATAAGAAAATTAAACTTGCTGTATTATCTGGAATACCCATTGCCTTCAAAATACCAATTTGTTTAGATTTTTGAAGAACAGTAATAGCTAATACACTCGCAATACCCAATACAACAGAAATTAATACAAACACTTGAATCATAATACTTGAAATACTTTGACCATTTAAACCACTTAATAAATCTTCATTTTGCTCTTTCCAATTAATAACTTTTAAATCTGATACAGTTATTTCTGATTTTAACTCCTCAGATAAAGTATCTGCTGTAAATACATCTTTTACTTGAATCGCAATAGAAGTAATTTCATCATCAATCGAGAATAAGCTTTGGGCCGTAGGTAGAGTTGATAATACCCACGAATTATTGATTGAATCAACTTTAAGATCAACAATACCAACCACTTTAACATCAACGGTTTGATTCGAAATTGTTCTAAGTGTTAAAACATCATTAATATCTAAATTAAGCTTCTCTTGTAACCCAAGTCCAACAATAACATCATTCTTCAATGAAGGCATTTTACCTTCAACTAATTTATCACTTAACTTATAGAGCTTGTCACCATCTTCACTTAACCCTCTTAATAATACTGAGGCATCATCGGACTCTGATATTGCAAATGCAGGTCCTTCGGCTTGGTACACAACTGCTGTAAATTCATCATTTTTAACCTCAAAATCATAAAAACTTAACTCATCTTGTTGTGTAATCGTTATATGAGGTGTACTTCCAACTGTCTTATCAATAAGACTTTCTTGTAACCCTGTGATAAGTAATCCTATAAAGATTTGGACAGATACGCCTATCGCAATACCAACCATAATCATTATAGTTTGACCTTTATTGTATCCTAAGAACCGTTTCGCAACTGAAAAGGCAAATTTCATACTAAATCTCCTAACACTCTTTTAATATCCTTATAGGTATGTGTAACTTTTACATTACTTTGATCAAACAGATTTGGGTTCATTTCGAAAGCTTTACCTCCAACAATTAATTTTATTGTAGGAAAACTAGTTTCAATGAAAGATACCATCTGAACCGCTTTTGAAAGATTATAATAATTAGTCACACTAATCGCTACTAAATCCAATTTAAGTGTCTCAATTAAATCAAACAATTCTTTTCTCGGTGTATCACGACCTACAAAAAACGTTTCAAAACCCATCATACGAATATAATCACTTACCATACGAGCACCTAACTCATGTTGCTCACCATCTGGACAAATGACAGCCGCTCTTTTTAGAGGTTTCGTGTCACGTAAGTTCAGTACATATGGATAAGCCATTTCAATCACGCTTCTAACAATACCGGATTGAATATGTTCTTTCCAAATTTTATGATTTTCATCTGTCTCTACATCTGTTAGATGAGACATAGACATTCGCAATACATTCTCATATAAATCTTCTATACTTATACTTCCAGTTTTAAGCGCATCACTTACGAATTGTATACATTTCTCTTGTTCAAGCTTTTCAAACGCATCATAGAATGTTTCGTATAAAGGCATAGTTTCTCCTTATTTAATTAATAATATTAACTATTATTAATATTACACCGCAACTCATAAAGTTACAAATTTAATGCATTAAAAAACTCTAGTTACCTAGAGTTAAATTGATTCTAATACAGTTTTAACAATATCCTTTGCGGTTAAGCCATATTTTTCAATCAATGCATTTGGTGTGCCACTTTCACCAAAAGTATCATTCACCGCTACCATAGCCATTTTTACTGGATGATTCTTCGATAAAGTTTCAGCAACTGCAGATCCTAATCCACCAAACTTTGAATGTTCCTCACATGTTACAACTAACTTAGATTTTTTAGCATATTCTAAGATAAGTGCTTCATCCAATGGTTTAATCGTATGAATATTGATAACACTTACTTCTATTCCTTGTTCACTTAATGTCGTAGCTGCTTGAAGCGCTTGTTGAACCATCATACCGGTCGCAACGAGTGTAATATCATTCCCTTGGCGAAGAACTGAACCTTTACCTAACTCAAATACATAATCTTCTGAGTTAACTGTATCTACAGCTGCTCTTCCAAGTCGAACATAACATGGTCCCTTAATTTTAGCGATTGCTTGAATAACTTGTTTTGTTTCAATATCATCACAAGGTTGAATGACTGTCATTCCAGGAATTGCACGCATCAATGCGATATCTTCAATTGATTGGTGACTTGCGCCATCCTCACCTAATGTAATACCAGCATGCGTAGCACAAATTTTAACATTTAAATGCGTATATCCAATAGAGTTACGAACCTGTTCATAAGCACGTCCAGTAGCAAACATTGCGAAAGAACTAGCAAATACAGTATTACCACAGCTCGCTAAACCAGCTGCAACACCCATCATATTTCCTTCAGCAATACCTACATTGAAATGACGTTCAGGACATACTGCTTTAGCATCAGCAGTCTTTGTCGATTTACTTAAGTCCGCATCTAATACAACAACATTCTTATCTTCTACAATTAACTGAGCGAGTGCTTTACCATACGCTTCACGAGTTGCCATTTTAGCCATGATTAATCCTCCAATTCCTTCAATGCAGCTTCAGCTTGTTCAGCACTAGGTGCAACACCATGCCACATATAGTCATTCTCCATGAAACTAACACCTTTACCCTTAACAGTCTTCGCAATAATCATTGTTGGTTTGCCCTTAACTGTACGAGCTTCTGCATAAGCTTTATGTAACTGATCATAATCATGTCCATCTACACAAATGACATGCCATCCAAACGCTTTAAACTTCTCATCCAATGGAAATGGATTCATAACAACAGTAACATCTCCATCAATTTGTAAACCATTCATATCTAAGACAGCACAAAGATTATCTAATTTAAAGTGAGCCGCAGCCATAGCTGCTTCCCAAATTTGACCCTCTTCACTCTCACCATCACCAACTACAGAATAAACTCTGAAATCTTGATTATGAATCTTATAGGATAATGCCATACCTACCGCAGTTGATAAGCCTTGTCCCAAAGATCCCGTTGACATATCTACACCTTGAACATAATTCATATTAGGGTGACCTTGAAGACGAGAATTAATTTTTCTAAATGTTAATAATTCTTCTTCAGGCAAGAAACCCTTTTCGCATAATACCGCGAACAATAACGCAGACGCATGTCCTTTTGATAAAACGAATTTATCACGACTTAGATCATTTAAATTATCCTTAGTGATATTCATTTCATTAAAATACAATGAAACCGCAATTTCAGTTGCAGAAAAAGCACCACCAATATGTCCAGATTTAGCATCTGTTACCATTTTAATGATGTTTCTACGAACTCGTTTCGCGATTTTTGCAAGCTCTTGATTTGATAACATAGTTCTCTCCTAATTTCAATCTATATTATAACTTAAAGTATTAATAATATCTCGATAATTTCTCTCTTAAATATTGATTCGCAAACTTTAAATCATTTATCCAATTCTTATTACCAATATACCAAAACTCTCCCGTAAACATTCTAACATTTAAATCACGGAGTGTTTTCAATGATGCATCATATAACGTATCACCAGTTCCAAATGGAATCTCACGATAATGGCCTTCAATGATTTCCTTTAAATGAGCCGCAATAATCTTCCCTTTTCCTGATAACAAATCAAATTCAATGGAAGTACTGTATTTTCGATTAGAATTAGTTAAATTACCAATATCTGGATATACATTTAAATACGGTGAATTAATTAAATTTACATAAAACATCGATTTTTTAACCGTATCCATAAAAGATGTTTCCATCGTTTCAAATCCAAGAATAATCCCGAATTTAGACGCTATTTCTACACATTTGTTTAGATTAGTTTCGAACATCTTCTGAGTTAATTCATCGTGCTCTTCATAATAAACATCATACCCTGCTAGTTGTATGATTCGTATACCTAATTTTGACGCAAAGATACAAGCCTTTTCAAAAATATGTAAGGACTTTAATCGAGTTACTTCATCATGACTACCTAAAGGATATTTACGATGTCCACTTAGACACATCGTAAGAATCGGAAAATTATGTTCAATCATAGCTAAATGAATTCGATTAATCATTTCATCACTATAATCAAGTCTCTCTAATTTTTCATTAGTTTCATCAATGCTAATTTCTAAATAATCAAAACCAGCTTCTTTAGCATATTTTAATTTGTCTTTTATCGTTATATTATTAGGCATCGCCTTTTCATAGCATCCTAATAAATACGGTCTATTTTTGTCCATAATATGCAATACGAAGAGATTTTCAATATCTTGAAGATCGAAATTGTATTCAACGACATTATGGTGGCGTTGTACTAGTTGAAGGATTTAGAGAAAAAGATCGAAAAGACAACTTAATCGAAAGAAGAAAAAATTCAATCGCCAAAAAAGCAGCCGAGTTCGTTGAGAATGGCGACACAATTTTTATAAACACAAGCACAACTGCCCTTCTCATTCTTAAATACATCAAAGATAAAAAGGTTAACGTTATTACAAATAACGCAAATGCTGTATTCGTTCAAAAAGACCATAATATCAATGTCATGCTTACTGGAGGCGAACTAAGAGAGCCTAAAGAATCAATGGTTGGAGAATTCGCCTACAATAATCTAATGCGTGTTAGTGCTAATAAATGTTTTATGGGTTGTAGTGGTATTAGCTCAAGTGCAGGAATAACAACAGCAGTACTTGCTGAAGTCGCAATCAATGAACTTATGTTAAGACAATGCACAGGAACTTCATTTGTACTTGCGGATAGCTCAAAAGTAGGTCACAATCACAGCTTCGTGAGTAGTGAACTAAATAAAATTGATTATCTGATAACTGATGATCATGCATCGAAGGAACACTGTGAATCAATCAAAGAAAAAGGTGTAAAGATCATTACAATACATGAACTTTAACACCTACAAATTACAGTAATTTTATATTTTTCTCTTCACATAATAGTTCAATATCTTCTGGCCATATCGATGCTTGAACCTCACCAATATGTGCTTTTTGAAGATAAAACATACATAGGCGTGATTGCCCAATTCCACCACCCATTGAATATGGCAGTTCTTGATTCATAATTGCTTTATGAAATGGAAAATCAAGTCGATCTAAACAATTGGATTTAGTAAGTTGTTCTAACATACTCTTTTCATCGACTCGAATCCCCATTGAGGATAATTCAAATGAACGTTTTAATATTGGATTATAGACCAAAATATCTCCATTTAATTTCCAATCATCGTAATCTGGTGCTCTACCATCATGTTTTTGATTTGATTTAAGTAAATCTCCAATTTGCATAATAAATACAGCTTTTTTCTCTAAACAAATCGCATCTTCTCTTTCTTTTGGCGTTAAATTAGGAAACATATCTTCTAATTCTTGGCTTGTGATAAAAAAGATATCTTGAGGTAAAACTGGCTTTAATAAACGATATTTCTTAAAAATAAATTGTTCCGTATCTTTCATAACTTGATAGATAATACGAACAGTTTCTTTTAAAACTTCCTCATTTCGATCAGAATAAGCAATATTCTTCTCCCAATCCCATTGATCAACATAAATAGAATGTAGATTATCTAAATCTTCATCACGACGAATAGCATTCATATCGGTATATAAGCCTTCACCAACTTGAAAACCATAGCGTTTAAGTGCACTACGTTTCCACTTTGCAAGCGAATGAACAATTTCAACATTTTCCAAATCATTCTTAATATCAAAACTTACAGGTCTTTCAACTCCATTTAAATTATCATTTAACCCTGTCTTTGTTCGTACAAAAAGCGGAGCTGAAACACGAGTGAGCTTCAATTTTAATGCTAAATCTTTTTCAAAGTAATCTTTAATATACTTAATCGCATGTTCAGTTTCACGTATATCTAACGGATGATCATACTCTTCTGGAACAAATAAACCTGGTTTTATCATTGTCATGGTACACCTCTCAGAAAAAACTTGAATTTATTGTACCACTTCAAATAAATAATAAAAGGATTATTTTTGATTAAACGGATTTGGTGTTAATTTCCCTAAAAGAACTTCGTGTTTCGCTCCTGTAGCTTCTAATACATTTGATGGAACTTGTTTAATAAATGCATATCCCAATAAAGCAAATGCAATCGCTTCTTTAGCATCACTTGAAAAACCTAAGTCTTCTTGAGTTAAAACTTCTACTTCAGGCAAATAATTACGTAAATGAGTCAATAAGGATAGATTGAATGCCCCACCTCCGCCAACAATCATTCGATCAGGAAGCTTTTTCATAAATTTTCGATAGCTATCCTGAATACAGTAAGCGCAATATTCAGTAAAAGTAGATACGAAACAATTCGGTTCTAAATGTGAATAGCGTTGAATTAACTCCTTAACGTATAATTCACCAAACTCCTCACGTCCTGTACTCTTTGGTGGTTTTCGATTTAAATACGGATGTTGAATTAATTCATTAAATAATTCAGTATCTTTTTCACATGTAGCCGCAATTAGCCCATCTTTATCATAATCTTTTTGATAGAAATATCGCATCGCTTCATCAATCATCATATTCCCTGGACCACAATCAAATGCACTAATTTCATCGTTTGACAAAACTGTGACATTGCTTATTCCACCGATATTTTGAAGTGCAATTACTTTATTTTTTTCTTTATATAAGATTCTTTCACTAAACGGTACTAAAGGTGCACCTTCACCACCTGCCGCGACATCCATTACTCTAAAATTATCTATGACCTCAACTTGATGATCATAGGCAATAATGGACGATTCACCCATTTGAAGCGTTGAAGGAACAAGTGGAGAATTAGGCTTTGGGATATGATATAAAGTTTGACCATGATTCGCAACTAATCGAATATCCTTACCTGTTAAATTATTTTTATCTAACATTTGCTTAACGGCATTGGAATACGCTTTCCCCAACTCAAAATTAACACTGCAAATCAACTCAGTGGTTATATCTTTGTTATTTATTATTTTTCGAACGCGATTCTTTAATCCATCATCAAAAGGCAGTGTAAAAAAATCTAATTGTTTCACTTTAACATGATCAAATTCACCTTCAATATCACATAATACAGTATCAATCCCATCTAACGACGTCCCAGACATTAAACCAATGATTAACATATTTCAAACCTCTCTTGTTTTATTATAATTCAATTTGCATAAAATGAACGTATACATTAAACTTTTCATATGGAACAATTAATAACAACATTAAACACGTATACTGAGCCTTATTTAAAAGGCGGAATTACTAATTTCATCATTACAGTCGCAATGATGTGGATTAGTTCTTGGATTTTCGCACAAATTATAAAACGTATATTAAACAATTTTCTTAAAAAGAATAAACTTGATGAGAACAATTTTATATTCTTACATCGAATACTTAAAGGCATTATTTACACCTTATTAGGATTTGGAATAACAATTCAAATAATCCCATTGAACGAACTTGCATTATCCGTCCTTGCCAGTTCTGGTGTAGTTGTATTAGTAGTAGGATTCGCAGCACAAGAAGCCTTCTCAAACATTGTATCTGGATTCTTCATTTCATTCTTTAGACCATTCAGTATTGGACATCTAGTAAGTCTTCCGGACAACAATATTACTGGCACAGTTGAAAACATCACACTTAGACATACTGTGATAAAGACTGTAGAGAATAATCGCATCATCGTACCAAATAGTGTTATAAACAAAGCAATCATAGAAAACAGAGATATTCTTGACAAAACTGCATGTCGAATATTTACCATTACAATCGCATATCATTCCAATATTGATCTAGCTAAACAGATTATGTTAGAAGAAGCTTATAAGAATCCATTACTGCATGATCAAAGAACGAAAAAAGATTTAAAAGAAGAAGTGCCACAATTATCTGTCATTGTATCTAACTTAAAAGAAAGTTCTATTGAATTAAGAATGCCTGTTTGGGCAAAAACAAGCGGTGATGCATTCAATCTTATGGCCCAATTAAGAGAATCGATCAAGAAAAGATTTGATGATGAAGGAATTGAAATTCCTTATCCTTATCAAAATATCGTATTAAAAAAATAGTCGTGAGACTATTTTTTATCTTCCATTGATTACATCAACTGGATCAATTAAATTGATGTTATGGGTTAAAGTGAACGTCAACATGGTTATTAATACAGTTAACAACAAGAATATTTCAATAATATTACTTAATCCTGGACTGAAGATCGAATAGTGATAGAAAGATATAAAACTATCACTAAAGTGAACCATATACGCAAAGTTCATTATATTTACGAAATATGGTGTCAAGAAATAAGCAATAACCATAATAATTAAACCAACGATAATCGCTTCTAATCTAAACACGTGCTCAACATTACTAATAAAGTTCCCCATCGCACGCAAGATACCGATTTGTTTCTTACGATAAATAATACTTGAAGATATGTAGTTTGCTAAGAACACGAGTGCAAGATAACCAATTAAAGGCACAATTACAGAAATTAATAACGAAAGTTCAAAACGAGTAAAATTTTCTAATGCGTCTGAGTACACTGGTGTTAGATTAATATATCCAGCATTTTTTACATCATGCATTAACTCAGGTAAACTTGAATAATTACTAATATATATTCCATAACTATTCAAGGTAGATTCCAAACCACTATTAGAAATAAAACCTCTTTGAACATAAACATTAGAATAGACAGTTTTAAGTGCTATTAGTTCATTATCTAATACAGGTGTTTTGTGTGGAATAATTCCAACAACATTCAATACTTTATCATTTAAATTAATACCAATATTTTGATTAATAATATCTTGATATGAATCAAATAGAACAACATTTCCCTCAACAAGATATCCTGAAGTAATCATTAAATCAGCTAAATAACTACTGATTACTATCTCATGATTATTTTTTGGTTCTGATCCAATTAAATTATCATAAACAGATCCATTAACACTCGTTTCAATAAAGTTAAGTGGTAATTGCTTAATCATATCTATAAAACTAGGCGATAACAAACGCGTATTTTCTGATACAAGTGAATCTTCATCTAAACTTCCAAAATTTAGGTTAGAAACACTTAAGGCTTGCCCATTTGTCCATAAATTAAAGCGCTTATATAAAGTGGCTCCATAATCAGGTAATACTCGTTGAATTCGAGTTAATTGATCAGAAGTCAACTCCATCGTTTCAGAATTTCTAGGTTGTAACATCAAATGATTCATAGAACTGGCTTTAAATAAATCAACATCAACGGTACTAGATACATTTAATGTTGTATAAACAGCCGTTAGAATCGCCATTAAGAATGCGACAATCACAGAAGTAACAACCATTCTTAACTTATTATTAAGAATATTTCCAATACTCATATGATAGATAAATTCTTTTGGTAGAACTGGTCGAATCATTTCAGGAGCTTGAATATTATCTTCAAATACTTCTGGGTTTGTATCACGAATGATCTTACCATCACTTATTTCGATAATACGATCCGCATATTTATGCGCATATTCCGCATCATGTGAAACACAAATAATTAATTTTTCTTTACTGATACGTTTAAATAATTCAAAGACTTGTTCAGATGTTTCACTGTCTAAGTTACCTGTTGGCTCATCCGCTAAAATAATCTCAGGTTTTTTAACCAATGCACGCGCAATCGCAACACGTTGTTTTTGCCCACCCGATAATTCATCTAATTCACGTTCTTCTAAGCCTTCTAAATCTACTTCTTTTAGTATATTTAATACGGTTTCACGATCTACTTCACGATTTTGCATTTGGAGTGCAAGCGCAATATTATCATAAACATTTAGATCATCTAATAAATTATATTCTTGGAAAACAAAACCAATATAGGTATTTCGATATTCTGAGCAAGTTGTTTCATCAAAACGGTTAAGCTTCTTATTATTAATAAGAATACGACTCGTATTTGCTGAATCTAATCCTCCAAGAATATTTAGAAATGTCGACTTACCACTACCACTTTTACCTAAAATAAAGACTAATCCGTTGTGATTAAACTTTAAATTGATTCCATCTATCGCCACAACTTCTTCATTTGCTTTACTTTGATATTTCTTATTTACATTACTAATTTCGATCATTTTATTACCTACTTCTTCAAGATTGAAATAACAGAATTGTTTTTCAATGTGTTTAAAACCATTAGTATTATGAATCCTAACATTACTATGACCAACAATACGTAATTAATCGCAATTTGAAACCAATTCGTCTGTAATAAAGGCATACCCATAAAGAACTTAATATTGGTATCCAATACATATGCGTAACCTAAATAAGTTGAAAACAACCAAGTAAATAACGCTAATACGATTCCTTCCCAAACAAATATTCTTAAAATATCATGCGTATTACCACCCAAAGCTTTGAAAATACCAATCTGTTTACGTCTTCTCGTAATACTCATGGATAAGAAGACATAAGAAACCGCAACTAAAATAATATACATTGCGATCAAAATATCACGAGAACTACTGACTGATAAGTATCCTTGTAAATCATTCATTATATAAGCTAAACCCTCTTTACCTAACATTTCAGTTAATATCGGGTTTGGATTAAATAAGAAAGTAAGATAAGAACCTAATAAGTTCGCAAACAACAATGATATTGAAATAACAAACGTTGTAATAAGCATCTGACCTTTATTTTTACCAATGCTGTTTAAACCATATTTTAAACTTGCTATAAAACCTAAATGCTTGTGAACCATTTCAAACGGTCTTGTTTCAAATACGGATTCTTTACTGCCTGTATCCTCAGCTAGCTTACCGTCCTTAATACGAATAATACGATCTGCATACACTTCAGCCTCTTCTGGATCATGTGAAACAACAATAACCAAATTATTTTCAGCAACTTTTTTAAGAAGCTGCATTATCTGATCACTCGTCTTACTATCTAAGTTACCCGTCGGTTCATCCGCAAGTATAATACGAGGATTTTTAATCAAAGCACGAGCAACAGCGATACGTTGTTTCTGTCCACCAGATACTTCATTCCCTTTTCTTTTACCAAAGCCTTTTAAACCCACGAACTCAAGCATTTCATCGATTCGATGTTTATCCGCTTTCTGACCTTGAAGCTGTAAAGCTAAACCAATATTCTGATAGATAGTAAACGTCTCTATAATATTAAAATCTTGAAAAACAAAACCAACATGAGAATTACGATAATGATCTAATTCAACTTGGCTTAATCCTTCAATGTTCTTTCCTTCAATAATAAACTCACCGGAATCCGCAACATCTAATCCCCCAAGAATATTCATTAAAGTCGATTTGCCACTTCCACTTTTACCTAAAATAAAAATCAAACCTTTACTTGGAAACGAAACACTTAAATCATTCAAAGCTTTTGTGACTACACCTTTACGACTGGTATAGTGTTTTACTAAATTCTTTAGCTCTATCAAAGCATACCCCATTCTAGTCAAGTTTTAAGTTCATGACATTTCTATTATATAAGAAAACGCTATCATTTTATAAATAAACTTAATAAAGTTTAATATCCTAAATCTTCTTTCACAAAAATCACATGGATACGTTGAGGTGTATTACTTCTATGAAGAACAACATTTACACTACAAATTCTTTCAGGAACTGCACAATTAACACACTCACCTACTTTACGACAAGGAGTATCTTTATTTAAACGTTCACAATTCATTGGAGCTGCATATAACTCAATTCTTCTTTGAGCTTCATCAATATTACTCACTAATTTATTAATTCCGACAATAACATAAACCTTTTTTGGCCCATAAATCATAGCCGCAACACGATTTCCATTCCCATCGGTATTAACCAACTCACCACTCATCGTTACCGCATTACTTGATGTAATATAAGCATCCACATTAAATGATTCATGGAATACTTGATGAACATCATTCTCAGGATCATATCGATCAATAAATTTTAAGTATCCCGATCTTAACCAAGCCAATGTATTGGTTTCATTGATTGTCATCGAACCCCCTACCGCTGCAGTTGATCCCTTCTCAATAATACTTTCTAAGAATGAATTTACTTCTTCTTTCTTCTCTAAAACACTTACTTCAAAATGATGATTCTTAAGATTTGTGATAGCCCTTTCAAGTCTTTTGTTCAAAATTTGATCATGGTGTTTGTCCATATTTTTCTCCCTTTTATTGATTTTGATTTCACTTCATTAGATTAATTAACACTATGAAATAAAGTGTTAATTCACACTATTTTAGTTTACCTTATTTAGTGTTTTTTTTCGATAATTTATGATAACTTGAACCAATGTTTCAAGAAAAAATGATAAGAAGTATTGGTTGCTTAAGTGAGAATTTAGCGAAAATTCCCTATAAATGGACATTTATATCAAACGATGATGTTATCATTATGTCAAAGAATACCCCAAAAGGAGAATCTATGACAAAACGAATTAGCAAGAAATATTGTGTTATTGGTGCTGGACATGGTGGACAAGCACTAGCCGCATATCTTCAATATTTAGGCAATCCTACTATTCTATACAATCGTACTAAAATGGTTATTGATCAAATCAATGCTTATGGAGGGATAGAAATTCAAGGCATGATCAATGTCATGGTAAGTGATATTAAGGCAACTTCTAACTTAAAACTTGCCTTAGATGAGTCAGAAATCATAATGATTTGTATTCCCGCACATGCTCATCAAGATATTGCCCTTCAAATGGCACCATTCTTACAGCCACATCATAAAATTATTATTAATCCAGGCAGAACACTTGGAGCTTTTATGTTTGATCGATACTTAAAAGCCGCAGGATTTACATTGGATATCCCTATTGGTGAAACGGATACCTTTGTATTAACGTCTAGAAAAATTCGACCTGGAATAAGTCAAATCTTTTCAAGAAAAAAGGTTCTACATGTTGCGGCACTTAATCCTGAACACAGTAAAGTGATTTATGATGAATTAATTCATACTTTCTCTATGATAAAAATGGAGAAATCTATTTTATTTACATCATTATCAAATATTGGAATGATATTTCACCCATTTCCAGCCCTTATGAATCTCGCAAGAATCGAATGCGATGAAAGTTATCGTCATTATAAAGATGGTATAACTCCTATGATCGCAAAATTCTTAGAAAAATTGGATAAAGAAAGAATCGCATTAGCCAATTATTTTGAGTGTCCTATGAGTGATGTAAAACATTGGTTAGAAGATGTATACGGAAGTGAAGGAATAAACCTATACTCTGCATTACAAAACACATCACAATATGATGAAATTGGATCCCCAAGCGATATCACAACACGTTATATATATGAAGATATTCCAACTGGAATAGTCCCTATGTTAGAACTCGCAAAACGCGCTGGTACACCACATAAATATTTACAACTTGTACTCGATTTAGCCAATAGTATGTATGGTATTGATTTTAGAGAAATAGGAAGAAATGATGTTACAGATTTCTTCGAAGAATATAAACCGAAAGGAAATAGATAATGAAAAAATACGGCCTATTAAAATCTTCATTAGATGCACATACCCTTGGAATAAACGCAATAAGAGGTCAACTTGAAGAATGCAATCAAATTGTTTTAGTTGGATCTAATGAACTAGAAATTGCGCTAAGAGAAATAAATAAAATAAAGAACCAGCAAACCATTTCTAATTGGATATTGAACAATAAAATAACACATCTTGGAATATCGTATCGATTAGACCCAAAAGATGCGAGTTTTATCGTAAATAAACTAATAAAAACCATTAAAGATAATCAATTATTTAAAGAAGACGGTGGACCTTTGGAACAATGTTTCTTTGCAGGACTACCAGAAAGTTGTCATTTAATTGAATCTGAACACCAATCACTCGTGAAATGTTTCATTGGATCAGAAAGTGCTTATGAGACACTCATACAATTAGGTGTTCAAGAAAATGAAATCCCAAAAGTTCTACTTGAAGGATCTCAGTATGATGAAAAATTAAACTCGATTGCTCAAGAACTTATCCATTCAAATTTACATTTAGATTATCAATCACCAACTAAAAATGGATATCCAGAGTTCGGTACTAAAAATGATAAATTAACGCTTAGAATAAAATACAATCAAACACAAACCAATCTACCGTTAACACGTGTTCATGTAGGACCTTACTTATCTGACAGAGAAAAAGCAGTAAAACTATTTGAAGAATGGTGTAAAGAACTTGCTCAAGCAAATCTTTTAGACATCGTATCCATCGGTTCATCTCAATTAACACAATCAAACTTTAATGAAGATTGGACAGGTTTAACCAATGGTGGCGGAGTACCTATTCAAACCAAAGAAGAATACCAACGTATTTATGAAGTATCACGCCCATTATTACTAAGAACTTATTCAGGCACTAAAAATGTACCTACCCTAGCCAAAATTCATGAAGAAAGTATTAATATTGCTTGGCATGCTTTATCTTTTTGGTGGTTCAATCAACTTGATGGTCGAGGTCCAAATTCATTATTGAAAAATCTAGAGGAACATGTTGAAACACTTAAATATATTGCTAAAACAAATAAACCTTTTGAACCAAATATACCGCATCATTTTGCATTTAGAGGAAGTGATGATGTGACTTATGTATTATCTGCAGTATTAGCTGCACGAACCGCAAAAAAATATGGTATTCATGACTTTATTTTACAGGTTATGTTAAACACCCCACGTTATACTTGGGGAATTGTCGATATCGCAAAAGCACGTGCGATCCTTCAGCTAATAAATCCTTTAAAGGATAGTAATTTTAATATTTACTTACAACCTAGAGCTGGATTAGATTACTTCGCTCCTGATATTGATAAAGCTAAAATACAATTAGCACAAGTTTCCATGTTAATGGATGATATTGAACCAACTAAGGAAAATAGTCCTGAAATTATCCATGTTGTTAGTTACAGTGAAGCATTATTCCTTGCAAATCCAAGTGTAATAAATGAAAGTGTTCAGATTACACAATCTGCACTAAATTACTATCGTGAATATAAAAAGAATAATCCAGAATTTTTAAATCAATTTGAACAGGACATCCAACTAAAGACAAACGAGTTAGTGTATGAAGTTTCAATCTTATTAAATTCAATTGATAATTTAATAACTGAGCCTTATACGGCAAAAGGACTTTATGATATCTTTGCGTTTGGATATCTTCAAACACCTTATTTATGGGCAAATAAAGAAGAATTTCCAAATGCAATGCATTTTAAAACTAAAGTTCATAACGGTTCAACCGTTCTAGTTGATAAAGATACCAATCGTGTAAACGCAAAAAAACTGGTCGAATTCGTCCAGTCTCTTATTAATTCTTAAAATAGTTTGATGCGTCTGTATCTTGAATAATCTCACCTTGTTTTAACTCAATGACTCGTTTACAAATCGATTGAGCAAAGGGTATATCGTGTGTAATTACAATCACGGTTAACCCTTTTTTATTTAAATCACGCAATAATTCAGAAACAATCATTGTGTTTTCTTGATCCAGGGCCGCAGTAGGTTCATCAATTAACAGTACCCTCGGATTTAAGATTAACGCTCTTGCGATCGCAATACGTTGTTGTTGACCACCTGAACATTCATTAGGAAACTTGTATAAATGTTCTTGTAAACCAAACTGACTTAACATTTCAATCGCAACTTTCTTCGATTCTTCCTTACTCTTTTTAAATCTTAAGCGATAAGGTAATACTAAGTTATCTAGAACCGTTAAATGCATAAACAAGTTATAATCTTGAAAAACAACACCCAATTCATTGACTAACATTTTATTCCGTTTGCCTTTTTCATATGCTTTATTTGATTCAATTGTATAAATACCACTATCAGGCTGTAATAATCCACTCAGTATTTTTAATAATGTTGTTTTACCACTTCCACTTAAGCCTAATAATCCAACTATCTCATTCTCTTGAATTTCAAAAGAAATATTTTTTAAAACAGGTGTATCTGTATAAGCATAATTTAAATTTTCAATTTTTATCATACTATCTCCTCTTCAGATACGTTGTTTCAAGCTTCTTTCCAACCTGCACAACACCTAGACTAAAAATCAAGTAGATCAACCCTGCAATCACTAATGCATCAATCTTAAAATCATTAGTAACAATCTCTTTTGCATTCCTCAACATCTCTCCAATCGCAATAGCAGCCAACAAAGAAGTATCTTTTACTAAGGTTATAGCTTCATTGATTAAAGGAAGTAATGTATTTCTAAACATTTGGGGTAAGATTACATACCAAATCGTTTCACTTTTCTTTAATCCTAATACTTCTGCAGCTTGCCATTGTCCAACTGGAATAATTGCTAATCCACTTCTGAATATTTCAGTAAAATAAGCTGCATAATTAATCACAAATGTTAATGCCCCAGCAAACAATCGATTCATTCTAAACGGTAAGACTAAAGGTAGTGCATACATTGTAATATAGAGTTGTAGTAATAGAGGTGTTCCTCTAACAATCCAAGTAAATATTCTAATAATCTTATGGGATGGTTTGTATAAATCAGAGATTAAACCAATGATCATTCCGATTGGTAATGCAAAGATCATTGTTAGAATATAAACCAGAATTGAAATACTAAATCCTTCCAATATTGGTGGAAGGATATTAATCCAATAATCAAACATTAGCGTAATAATAAATCTTCACCAAACCATTTTAATGAAATCTCTAAAGCAGTCCCATCTTCTGCTAATCCATCAATGATCTCGTCAATCTTATCTCTTAATGCGACATCTTCTAATCTAAACCCAATTCCATAGTTTTCAGAATTAAACACATCTTCAGGTATTTTATAAGCATCAGCTTCTTTAGACACAGCATATCGTGCAAATATTTCATCCGCTACAATCGCATCTATACCACCTGCTTTAAGATCAAGTACAGCTTCAGTAATAGTGGTATATTTAACCATTTCATTAATTGAACCAAATACTTCAGAAGCTTCTAAAGCACTTTGACCAGAACTCTGTAACTCTACACCCACATTTTTATCAGATAAGTCACTAATTGAATTTATTGGACTATCTTTTAAAGTTAATACTACAATTCGATTATTAAAATAAGGTTTAGAGAACAATATTTCTTTTTTACGATCCTCTGTTATTGTTAGACCATTCCAAATCATATCAATATTACCTGCTTCAAGCTCTAATACCTTGGCATCCCAATCAATATACACAAACTCGATTTCTACACCTAGTTTTTCTCCAACTGCTTTAGCGATATCAATATCAAAACCTGTCACTTCACCATTCTCTTTGAAACCCATTGGCGGATACTCGGTAAATCCAACAATCATCTTCCCTTTTTCAATAATATTATTTAAGCTGTTGTCTACATCTTCAACAACCTTCGCTTGACAACCTACAAGAAGTATAGCCAATAAAATAAATAGTAATTTTTTCATAATGTTCTCCCTTACTAACAAAAACGATTATACTTCATTACTTTATCAATGTAAAGTGTTAAAGTATAAATTATAAAAAAATTATGTAATTCTTTTTAAAATCTTTTTATACCCACCACTACCATATTGAATACAACGATTAACACGAGAGATTGTTGCACTACTCATCTTAGTCTTCTTTACGATCGTTTCATATGTTTCACCTTCAAGTAAACATTGTGCAACATCTAAACGATCCACCATATCGTTTAACTCTTTCATCGTACAAAGATCTTCAAAAAAATCTGCACAATCTTTCTCAGTTTCTAAACTTAAGATAGCCTTAAATAATAAAGAATATTGTTTCTTATTTTCCATCATAAATCTCCACTAATTAAAGTTTAAATTAATTCATAACTTTAATCAAGTAAAGCTAGTTTTGTTATAATAATGCTATGAAACAAAAAACAGTATTATACATCGTATCAAGAGCAATTCGAGTCAATGATAATCAAGCTCTCTATACAGCACAAAAAAAGGCACTATTAAATAATCATCAACTAATTTGCCTATTTAATTATTACCCAAACTTTCCATATGCAAATCTTAGAAACATGCATTTTCTATTAAGTGGTTTATTAGAAATGAGTACTAAACTAATTAAATTGAACATTCCCCTTTTACTTAGAGTTGGTAATATATCCGATACATTAAATGACATCATTAAAGAATTCGATATCTCTTCAATCTATACTGAACACCATGTTCTTAAACCAATACTTAAGAATCAAAGTATCATAAGTGAGTTCTGTTATAATCACAAAATTGATTTTTATAAAGTAAATACCTCTTGTGTAGTCCCTGTTGAAGAGGTTAGTTTAAAACTTGAATATGCAGCTAAAACAATACGACCAAAAATTCTATCAAAGTACAAACCCTATTTATTGAATCAATACCCAATTCAAAACCATCCTCAATCCATACAAATTAAGAACTTTGATCAAAACCAATTTGAAGAATTCTTTATACAACAAAAACTTGAACCTTTACCTTTATCAAAATTAATTCCTGGTGAAGATGCCGCAAATGCTCAATTAAATCACTTTATAGAAAACAATTTAAAGAATTACCATATTCGTAATGAGTTCAATTCAAATGGTCAATCCTATTTATCCGCTTATTTACACTTTGGAATGTTGTCACCGATAAAGATGATACGAGATGTAGAAAATAGTTACCATGAAAACGCACCGCTTTTTGTAGAAGAAGCATTAGTTAGAAGAGAATTAGCCGAGAATTATTGTCACTATTGTAAAGATTATGACTCAATTCAAGGCGCTTGGACATGGGCTAAAAATACACTAAATCAACACATTAATGATCCAAGAGACTATATCTATACCCAAGATGAATTTGAGAATGCATTAACGCATGATGAATTATGGAACATGTGTCAAAGGCTTGTCAGAGAGGATGGATATTTACATTCTTACCTTAGAATGTATTGGGCAAAAATGGTACTTAATTGGACTGAAACTCCTCAAAAAGCCATTGAGATATTAATTCATCTAAATGATAAATACATGTTAGATGGAAGAGATCCAAATGGTTATACCGGTATTATGTGGTCTGTCGCAGCCGTTCATGATCGTCCTTGGTTCGACCGTCCTGTTATTGGATTAATTCGTGCGATGGGAAAAGATGGAACATTGAAGAAAACTAAAATAAAGTTATAAAAAGCATTCTCAAGGGAATGCTTTTTTTAATTAAAAATGTACTCTAACGTTAGAACGCTTGATATCATCAAGTGTTCTACATGACGTCATACGCATGCATTCTTTTAGTTCATTGATTAGTTTCTCGGCATAAAGTTTTACCCCTTCAGCTTGTCCACCAATTGAATAATGACTAAATGGTCTACCAATCAATACACCATCAGCACCTAAAGCTAATGCTTTAAATACATCTGAACCACTTCTAAATCCTCCATCAATAAATACTTTACAACGCTTATTAACGAAAGTAGCTATTTCTTCAAGTACTTCAATGGTAGCAGTAGAATCATCCAATACTCGACCACCATGATTGGATACTACAATCGCATCAACCCCTGCTTCAAGTGCATACTGCGCATCTTCAACACACATAACACCTTTAACAATAAATGGAACATTCATAAATTCCTTTATTTTTTTTAAATCTTCAATCGATTTATACGCGACTGGAACACCTTGTTTCTTTAGCAGAATTAAACCAGCCGCATCAATATCCATCGCAACAGCAACAGGATTACATGCTTTTACTTCAGATAACTTAGCCATTGTCATATCCATTGCCCAAGGTTTTACTGTCATTATTGTTCGATCATTCATTGCTTGATGAATTCTAAGTGGCATTTCAAACGCTTCTCGATTAGCCCCATCCCCTAAGAATACAGGAAGATTCGCCTCTTTACATCCCTGGGTCAAACCATTTAAGTAAGTCAATTCATCTACTTTACTTCCATAGTTTATGGCTACATTCGCAATAGGAGCCGCAAATATAGGTGCTGCACATGTTAAACCAAAGAAATCATAACTAGAATCAACTTCATAATCATCTCGGATTAATTTCATATCAATCGTCACATCTTTAAGTTTTGCGACGTTTCTTACAAAGCTGCTTCCAGACCCTTTACCACCTGGACCTGGTGTCCAACCTCTACAGGTTTCTCCATTACAAATACGACACATTTTACATACTGCCATATTATCTTTAGCAATCAATTTAATTTCATCTAATGTCATTTTTATCTCCTTCAAATTTATAAAGAAAGGTTGTTTCCAACCTTTCCTATTATAACGTTTAAACTTTAAATAATTAAGCTGTTTCTACTTTTGCGCCGCCAATAATGCCAGCTTTAAATAAGAACAGTAATAAACAACCAGCTGCGAATGCTAATCCAACTGGATAAGAAATTGCAGTAGATAATTGGAAACCTTCTGGAGCTTGTAAAATGTAAGTCATAGAAACTGCACTCATAAATGTTGCAGGAACTGTAGCGATCCAATGATTGGATTTTTCTTTGACAAGGTACATAGCACCTGCCCATAACGCAATCATTGCTAATGTTTGGTTAGACCATGAGAAGTAACGCCAAACGATATTGAAATCAATAAGTGTAAGCAGAGCACCAACACCTAATAATGGTAATGCAAGTGTTAAACGTTTAGCAATAGACTTTTGTTCAAATTTGAACCAATCAGCTAAAGTTAGACGAGCAGAGCGGAATGCAGTATCACCAGACGTGATTGGACAAGCGATAACCCCTACCATCGCTAATACACCACCAACTGGACCTAAGAGTTTAAATGCGATATCATAAACAACACCAGCTTGACCACCGTATTCAGCTAAAGCAGTTGCTAAACCACCAGTTGATCCATAGAATGAAACACCAGCAGCAGCCCAGATTAATGCGATAACCCCTTCCGCAACCATAGCACCGTAGAAAATTTTACGACCATCTTTTTCAGATGTCATACAACGAGCCATCATTGGAGATTGAGTCGCATGGAACCCAGAAATAGCACCACATGCAACAGTAATAAACATTAAAGGCCAAATTGGTAATTCTTTTGGATGTAAATTAGCAAGTGTTAATTCCATCATTGGAACACCTCTAAATAACATACCACCAGCAATACCCACAGCCATTATAATTAAAGCTGCACCAAACACAGGGTAGATTTTACCAATTAATTGGTCAATTGGAAGAATTGTAGCGAGGAAGTAATAAATTAAGACAATAACTAACCAGAAATTACGAGTCATAAAATCAGGTGTTAAACGAGCTAATAAGCCAGCAGGACCGGTCATAAATACAGTTCCAACTAATACAAGTAACACGACTGAGAATATGCGCATAACGGTCTTCATTTGTGGACCTAAGTAAATTCCAACGATTTCAGAAATACTTGCGCCTTTATGACGAATAGAAATCATTCCTGATAAGAAGTCATGAACTGCACCGGCAAAAATGGTACCGAATACGATCCATAAGAATACAACTGGTCCCCATAAAGCACCTGCAATAGCACCAAAAATAGGACCTAAACCAGCAATATTCAATAACTGAATCAAGAAAATACGCCAAGGTTTTAATTCAACGAAGTCAACACCATCTGCTAATTCAGTTGCAGGTGTTGGACGATTATCAGGTTTGAAAACCTTGTCAACAAATGCACCATAAGTCATGAATCCAACAATAAGTATGACTAAGGCTATAAAGAAAGTAATCATAACTATCCTCCTTTTAAATGGACAGTCATATTATAATTATTTTGGTTTGATAACGCTTTCAATTTGGACGAAATGTAAAAAAAACGGGATGAAATGCATACTTCCCGTTTTAAAATTCAAACAACGATTTTAATTGAGCTACTTTATTACGACTTATTGGAATAATTTTGGTATTGAAACCCATTAATTTCATTCCATAAGTGTTATTAAACCAAGGTACAAACTCATTAATCATATTCAAATTAACAATATAACTCCTTTGAACACGCATAAAACCACAATTCTGCAAGCGTTCCTCTAGCTTATCCAAGGATAAATGTGTAGTATATTCACCTTTTAATGTATAAACAATAGAATGCTTATCAAACGCTGTAATAAACGCTATTTCTTGTATATTCAATACAACAACCTTCTCATGAGTAGAAACAGTTAATTTATCTGTAGGACACATCGGTACATTTACTTTTGGTTGTATTTTTGAGATTCGATTCAAAGATCGTTGGATATCTTCTTTTCTAAACGGTTTGACAACATAATCAATTGCACTCACCGAAAACGCATCTAAAGCGTATTGGTCATATGCTGTCGCAAATACAATTGGGATCCTTCTAGTTAAAGTTTCATCAATATATCGACCTATCTCTAATCCCATACCATCCGGTAATTGCATATCAATAAATGCACCATCTAATTCAACATTTTTTAATATACATAATGCACTCTCAACACTATCAGCTTCAAACAATTCAATGCTAGAGTTCTCTTCTTTAATTAAAAATTTCAACTCACTACGTGCAATTCTTTCATCATCTACAATTAGCAATTTCATTTTAAATACCTAACC
>JAJZTY010000110.1 GCA_021847325.1 Bacillota bacterium | reverse complement strand
TTGTTTGCTGGATCAACTGTTAAAGTAATAATATCAAAAGGACCAAATCCTGAAGTTATGGTCAACTTAATTGATTTCAAAGGTAAGGATATTGGAGAAATCCAACAATTTATAGAAACGAATAAACTCCTAGCCGCAACAATTGAATTTGAAAAAAGTACTGAGATCAATTCTGCATATTTTATAAGATCAGATATCCAATCAACATCAATAAAGCGTGGTCAATCGATTAAGTTCTATATTTCTACTGGAAATAAAGAGGAACTTACGACAATCATCGTCCCTGATTTTACAGAGTATACTCGCCAACAAATTTCTTCATGGGGACAATCGAACAATATAAAAACAAACTTCATAGAAGAGTTTAATAATGATGTGTCTGTAGGTAAGGTTATAAGCCAATCTCAGGCTCCTAATTCAAATGTTTATGATGGTAGTAGTATAACTATAAAAATGTCATTAGGGGCAGGAGTCGTCCTAGAAAACCTTGTAGGCAAGACTAAAACAACCATTGATAAGTTTATCAGTGATAATGGATTAAAAGTGAATTATACGTATACCTATTCATCATCAATCAATAAAGATCTTGGAATCACAATGAATCCATCCGCTTCTACCAAAGTTGGGAATGGGACTACAGTTAATGTGACATTATCACTCGGTAAGATTTCTGTTTCTGACTTTAAAGGTAAATCTTTAGCTGATTTACAAGCATGGGTCAATGAAGTTAATAAACAAGGGGCTAATCTAAAAGTATCCTCTACACAAGCCTATAGTGATACAGTTACTAGTGGCTTAATCATTACTCAAACACCTTCAAGTGGTGATATCAATCCTGGATCTGAGATTAAAGCATCTATTTCTAAAGGCAAGGGTATTACAGTAAATACATACAAAGGCACAACCAATACAACTGTACAAGAAGGACTAAAACTCAATAAAGTAGAAGTTTACAGTGATAGTCCAACTGGAACAGTTGTGGACCAAAATCCAAGTGCTGGATCTACCGTTGATAACAATTCTACAATCACTCTAACCGTATCGATTGGTAAACCAACAGTAAGTAACTTCGCAAGTCAAACACTCGCAAGTCTACAAAATCAAATCAATACACTCAATGCGAAGGGTGCTAAGTTAACATTATCAAAGTTACCAGAACAAAATAGTGATACAGTAGGAAAAGGTAATCTTATATCAAATTCAAATGGCCAAGTATCTGTTGGGACTTCTATTTCTTATGTTATATCAAAAGGAAGAGCTGTAACTGTGAACACATTTGTTGGCACAAAAAATGTATCTCAATCTTATTTAAAATTTAATGTTTCATATCAATTCAGTGATACAGTTGAAAAAGATTTTGTTATAAGTCAAAATCCTTCAGCTGGTACTGTACTTGATGAAGGATCAACAGTATCGCTCGTTGTCTCAAAAGGGAAAGATCCAACAAAGGTTCCTATTAATCTTCCACCGTTAGCTCCAATGGTAAGAAATGAAACAACAGGGTTTACATGGACAAAAAACTATCTTACAAATTACCTAAATGGACTTGGATTCAAAAATTTCCAAATTATCGGTGGATCTTATGGAATCCAAAAAGGTTTAGTTAATTCTCAAACTGCGCCTGGCGATTATTATAGTAATGATTTGATTCAAGTTTATGTGCAACAAGGTGATTAAAAAAGCATATTGAGACCACTCAATATGCTTTTCTTATTCAATTTTTAAGATTATTTTACTCTTTATCTCATCAATACTATCAATTGTAAATTTGTTTTCAGCAGTCGCTACTATATATGGTTCAAAATTTAAATAGTTTCTTAATTCAATTGCATCCGTATTATTATTTGATGAATTAAGAATGAACAACTTATATGTTCCAACTGGATACTCTGATAAATCTACTGAGCCTTTAAACCAAGCATAGCTATAATCAAACCCTCCGTTAGAATAATTATATTTTCCAGTTGATTCTTCAAGTTCGATAATATTTTGAGTACCATCTTCATGCAATAATATTAGTTTTTGATCAACATTTGTTTCTTGGTTAGTGGTATTACCAATTTGATATGCAATACCCTCAATTGATAATATATTGTCAACTATCGAGAAGTTATCAAAGAATGCAACTGGGTAGAAACGTGAAGCAAAATTCGTTTCTTGTAAAGTGAAATCTAAACCTTTTTCAATATATAGCTCATAGCGCATTCTCTCAGTATTATCAAAGTTAAACTTATAATTACTTGAGTTTATAAACTTCATAAGTGGTTTTGGAGCAGTTATATCTGAATTAGAAACATCGCTTGTGCCACTAGTGTCTCCAGCAACTGTGTGAATTTCAATTTTATAGTATCCAGGTGGAATTGTAGAAATATCTAATTGTTTTTCAAACCATGCTTTTGTGTAATCAAATCCATTCAAGAAATTAATATTGAACTCAGGAATAGCGAAGTCTAAATCGTATTCAATAACATTTTCTTGATTTAATAAGTCTACAAATCGTAATTTGTGACTTACTACTTCTACATTCATATTCGAATTTCTTAATGCTGCGTATCCTTTAATACTTAGTAGATTTTCTGAAGTCCATTCAAATTTGGAAGTGTAAATAATTAAGTTATCCGTATCACTAATTACTGTAATTGGTGATAAAGGTGTATTTACAAGTTTTACTTGATTCTTATTGATGTAAGCTTGACTTAAATCAAAGTTATAAGGGACTAATCCAGAAGTGGTGCTAGTAACTAATGCGTTATTGACGATTGGGTTTGTCGATTGTGTGTAATAGGTATCGTTATGAGATGCTTTGATGGTTAATGGGTAATTCTTTGCTCTTGCGTTAATTGTATAAAGTGTATTCGTTAAGCTTGTTTCTTTATAGAGTTTGTTTGATACTGTAGGGTCTAAGATTGCCATTTGATAAGCATTGAAGTCTTTGAATCCTAAGTAACGATCGATTCGATATGCATGTCCCGCAATTTTAACACTCCAATAGGGATCAGAGGCATACATCGTGTTAATACCAGCCCCTTTATTCCCATAATTAGATCCATAGAAAAGATTACTGTTGTTATAGTCGAGATAATAACGTAATTGTTTACCCATATGAATATCAACACTCTGTGCAACAGATTCATAATAATAGGCATCACCAGGATTACTATCATTTGCGCCATATCCAAATAAGTTGTTTTTTGTTCGTGCTATTGTACTTATTCCATAATCACTTTCATGAACGGCCATCGCATAAACCAATAACGCGTTTACACCATAGGTATTTTGAGAGTTCACAAAGGCTGATCCCTGATCTTTCATAATACTCACAGAGTAATTTTTAGCATTTGCCGCATCATAGAAGGGTAGGTAAGAATCTAATTCAGTCCCAACATAATTTGTTTTAGTTCGTAAATTAAGGTAATTGTAATAAGAATAGAATGATCCAATTTGATCTCCATCCATTATTGGAGTCTTAAGATCTAGATCGCTGTAAAAATTTATTCCATTTGCACTATAATATGTCCCTTGAGGAAGCCAAACAGGGGCTTTAGAGAATGTTAGGGTACCACTAACCGTTGTAGCTCTATCGATAATAATAGATAATTCTTTATTAGAGTTAACAGTGTATTTTGTAGGAGCTGCGAATATACCAATACGGCCGTCCCCTCGAACATACCATTGTTTTGGTTGATTATTGGATAATTTTACATAGAAAGGAACGAGAATATTATTTTCTATATAGATAAATGGAATGATATCAATACCTGTTAGCTTGATATAACCTTGAGCTCCATTAATCTCAATATAAGAAACTAGATTAGAAGGTCTTGCAGGATTACTTTCAACACTCTTATTTGTATCATAATAAACAAGTGGTTCTTGGTTATCTAAATAGGTATATCGGCTTGTTAGACCTGTATTGTGATAAATACCAATCGTAGACGCAACACCGTTACTGACATCCCCAACTGTATAAGTATAGTTCTGTGTATAAGCCATCGCGCGATCTGCTTTGACAATCTTTAAAGGACTTTGAAAAGTCGTATCATCTGTTTTTAAATAACGTATGACAATGTTCTTTTTGCCTTCTGTTAATAAGGCATTAAATTTATCTTGTGCACTATACCAACCATTCAAGTCATAACATCCTTGACTGGTATATTTAACTGCGCTATTTTCAACACTTAAAAGATCTACGCTAAAGCTGTAGATATTCACATCACAAGATGTCGTTGTGTAATCAGTCGCATTAACCTCGATAAAGCTTAGAGGTAAGGTGCTGATGATAAGTGTTAATACAATGAAGAGTTTACGAATCATTGTTTAATTTCCAATCGCATTTTCTAGTATCATTTCTTGGTTATTCGAGAAATATAGTTTTACTTGAACTTTGTCTTTAGGGTAAGTATAGACATCAATATCACTAGGCACTAAGAAGAATAGGACTCCTGATTGACTATCCAATAAACTAATACTAGCTAAGTTAGTCGTACTCATAAGTAGAAATTCAGGATTCATAAGAGGGAATCGAGTTGTATCTAAGATAATTTCCGCATCACTAATCTTATAACTAAAATCAGAATCATTTATTACGGTATATTTTATTCCAAATACTTTTGAATTCGTACTAATATCCACACTCATAGATTTTCCATCTGATCCAATGGTATAGAAATTACTTGGCTCAAAATAATCAGAGAATTCTAAGCTGAAAGTTAGATCTTCATTCGGATTATTTATGATTGTAGTGTCTTCTAATTTCAACTCAGTAATATCACCATATTTTGTAGAATCATTGAGATTAATCTTCATCTCTGAATATGGCGCAACACTACTATTAACTCTTAATTCACTGAGAACTTTACTTTGAACAGGAATAAAGATGGTGGTAGTAAGTTCTTTTGAATCAGAATTAAATGAAAAACTTAATCCTTTTTTACTCGGTTTATAGTTATTATTGGCTAATTCAGATAGATAATTATCGGTTAACGCAAGTGATATTCCTTCACTTGTTGAAAGTGTACTTAATGGTAACTTAATTGCTACATTAGCAGTAACTTTAATATCCGCAATAATAAAGTTAAAATCTAAATCATCTGATTTATAGTAAACATAATCAACTAATGTAAAATTATGTTCCTGCTTCGTCACAATCGGAGGCTCTTCCTCATTAGGATTATTCGATATAATGCTCCACAAGAAAATACCGAGCGCAATCATTGTGATAAGGGTTGCGAGTATGAGTAAGCCCTGTAGTACTTTGGTTAATGTATTTTGTGTTTTTTTCATCATTGGTATTTTATCATAATTGGCTCTTCTATGCACAGTGTGTGAACATATTCATGCAAACATAATACGTAAACATAATATGGGTATTTGTCTGTACAATTGTGTGCTTAATCTCTAAACTTAACTTAGGAGGATTAACATGAAAACATTAGAATTAAATAATAAAGTTATTATTCCAATTATTGGGACTGGAACGA
>JAJZTY010000109.1 GCA_021847325.1 Bacillota bacterium | reverse complement strand
CACAAATTTGATGAAGAGAAGTTAATAAATCTTTCCTTAGAATTAGTTTCTGAAGCGAATAAGGCAAATTCACAACCTATCTATGATTTGGTTACGGAGTCGTATCGAAAAACAACAACAGTGGAGGCAGTTAATGAGTTTATTTCCTTTCAATTAAGCAAGGCAACAAACTATGATTCCATCATAAAAACAACGTTCTCACAGTCTGTTCATCCATTAGATAAATATCCAATTGCGTCTGTAGTTGTATTAGCGCGATTTGAAAATGGTACGATGACTTATATGTTTAACTACAACGAATTAAATGAAATACTAGGATTCTCAATGAATTTTCAACTAAAATAATTATTCATATAAAAAAATAGAGCGTGGCTCTATTTTTGTTCAAGAAAGATTTTACGTGTCACGAAGTTAAATACCATAACGATACCTGCCACGAATACTTTTGCGATAAGGTCATTCATCTTGAATAGATCAACTAAGACATAGAGACTTAATAGATTTAAACCTAAACCCATGACACTAAGTGTCGCAAATATGACAAACTCGTGTGATTTCTTTAGATCGTCTTTTGATTTAAAGACAAATTTCATACTCATCAAGTAATTAAATATGAGAGATAGAGTAAAAGAGAAGAAACCAGCGATGAGATAATAAACAGATAAGAAATTCGTAAGAACGAAATAAATAATAAAATCGAGGACGAAGGATAATCCTCCAACAACCACAAACTTCATAACTTGTGCAATTAATTTTTTCATTGTATTTTTTTCACCTCTTGCATTATGTCAAAAAAATGGACAGGCGTCAATTTAGAGAGTCGAAAACAATCAATCTTAGTGTCTCTGGTGTATAATAATACATATGCAAAAAGACTTTATAGAAATAAAAGGGGCTCGTGTAAACAACCTCAAAAACATTGATTTAAAAATTCCACGTGACCAATTGGTAATTATGACTGGACTATCGGGTTCAGGTAAAACATCATTAGCGTTTGATACGATATATGCGGAAGGACAAAGACGCTATGTGGAATCTTTAAGTGCGTATGCACGACAATTCTTAGGCAATACAGAGAAACCAGATGTTGATTTAATTGAAGGTTTATCACCGAGTATTGCGATTGATCAAAAAACCACTTCAAACAACCCACGTTCAACTGTTGGGACTGTGACTGAAATATACGATTACTTACGTTTAATGTATGCGAGAGTAGGAACACCCTATTGTCCAAATCACAATGAACCCATTGTGGCTCAAACCATTAAACAAATGGTAGAGCGTGTTATGAAAGAAGAAAATGGGACTCGTATTCAAATATTAGCCCCAATTCTGAGACGTGAAAAAGGGACACATAAAGACTTATTCGAAAAACTTCGTAAAGATGGGTTTATACGTGTTCGAGTGGATGGTGAATTGGTTTTATTAGAAGATGAAATTAAGCTAGATAAGAATAAACGTCATGATATTGATTTAGTTGTCGATAGAATTATTAAGCAAGATGATAGTCAAAGTCGTATCCAAGATTCACTTGAGATAGCACTTAAGAAAGCAGATGGATTAGCTTTAGCCATCACAAAAAATGAGGAAATATTATTCTCCGCAAACTATGCTTGTCCAAAGTGTGGTTTTTCTGTGGCAGAATTACAACCAAGATTATTCAGTTTCAACTCTCCACTAGGGGCATGTGATACTTGTAAAGGTTTAGGGATGATCCAGATGGTAGATGTGGATTTCTTAATTCCTGATCGAAACAAATCAATCTTACAAGGTGGAATTGTTTATTATAAAAACATCTTAGATACAGAGAACATTGAGTGGCAGAACTTTAAGATTTTATGTGAACACTACAATATTCCAATGAAAGCTCCGATAAAAGATTTCACCAAGGAACAACTTGATATCGTATTAAATGGGTCCAAAGAAGCAATCCGTTATACCATCGAGACACGTTCAGGTAATAAGTATTCCAAGTTTGATCGTATCGAAGGTGTTAAAGAAATGATTGAAAGACGTTTTATGGAAACATCTTCACCTATGGCACGTGAGTGGTACCAAACTTTTATGACCGATAGTGTATGTCCAACATGTAATGGATTGCGTTTAAATCCAATGGCATTGAGTGTTAAAGTTGGGCCAAAGAATATACAAGAATGGACTCAAATGAGTGTTAAACAAGCGCTTATTTATATGAGTGAAATCGAACTTAAACCTATGCAAAAAGAGATTGCGCATTTGGTGGTTAAAGAAATTAATGAAAGACTAACATTCTTAAAAGACGTGGGTTTAGATTATCTTACTCTAGATCGTATTGCGGGATCTTTATCGGGTGGAGAAGCGCAACGTATTCGATTGGCAACTCAAATTGGATCACGTTTAACCGGTGTATTATATGTTCTTGATGAACCTTCTATTGGGTTACACCAAAGAGATAATATGAAGCTCATTAATACGTTAAAGAACATGCGTGATTTAGGAAATACACTCATCGTAGTAGAACATGATGAAGAGACGATGATGGAAAGTGATTATATTATCGATATTGGACCTGGAGCTGGAGTTCATGGGGGCGAAGTAGTTGCGACAGGTACTCCACAAGAGATTATCGATCATCCAACATCGATTACGGGGCAGTATTTATCCGGTTTACTTGTGAATCCTTATCCAGAAAAACGAAGAAAAGGAAATGGGCAATTTATCCATATTATTGATGCCTATGAAAATAATCTTAAGAAAGTCAGTGTCAAAATACCTTTAGGTACACTTACGGTTGTGACGGGTGTAAGTGGTAGTGGTAAATCAACATTAGTAAATGAAGTATTAGGACGAACACTAGCGCATCGTTTAGGTCGTCAAAAGATTAAACCAGGAAAAGCAAAATCGATTGAAGGATTAGAAAATATCGATAAGATGATAGAAATCGATCAAGATCCAATCGGACGTACTCCACGATCCAATCCAGTCACCTATACTGGTGTATTTGATGATATCCGTGATTTATTTACTTTAACCCCTGAAGCGAAAGCGCGTGGGTATGATAAGGGACGTTTCTCCTTCAATGTGAAGGGTGGCCGTTGTGAAATGTGTCAAGGGGATGGGGTTAAACGTATCTCAATGCACTTTTTACCGGATGTTTATGTTCCTTGTGAAGAGTGTGGTGGTAAGCGATACAATGATGAAACCTTACAAGTCACATTTAAAGGAAAGTCAATCTATGATATCTTAGAGATGACAGTAGAAGAAGGATTGGAATTCTTTGCGAATATTCATAAAATTAAACATCGCTTACAAACACTATCCGATGTAGGATTAGGTTATATTAAGTTGGGACAATCTGCGACGACATTATCAGGTGGTGAAGCTCAACGTGTTAAACTTGCAAGTGAATTACAACGTAAAGCTACCGGAAAAACACTATTCATATTAGATGAACCTACAACGGGTTTACATTCCTATGATGTGGGTAAATTGATTACTGTTTTACAACGAATTGTGGATAATGGGGATACTGTTATCGTAATTGAACACAATTTAGATATTATAAAGAATGCGGATTTTGTGATTGATCTTGGACCTGAAGGAGGAGATGAAGGGGGTACGCTTATACAAGCGACAACACCTGAAATACTTGCTAAGAATCCTAAGAGTTATACAGGTCAATACTTGAAGCATCTCTTTGAAAAGAGGTAACTATGGAATTTGAACGCAAAGCGAAGATTTCTGAATTTAAGAAGTTCTTTAATCTAACGCAACTTACAGGAAATGATGAGGCATTAAATCGATGGGCAATTGTACCGGATATTAATCGTCCTGGTTTAGAGTTAACCGGTTATTTTGAACACTCTGAGCCACGAAGAATTATTATCTTAGGCACTAAAGAAATGTCTTATATTGCCCAATTGGATCCTGTACTATTAGCAGAACGTTTAGAACGTTTAACCGATGAATACAGTCCAGCAATTATCATTTCAAAGAATATGGATTGTCCTCCAATTCTTAAGGAAATTGCGGAACGGAAGAACTTTCCAATCTTTGTGTCTGATCAACCTACTTATCGATTAATGGTCGATGTGGTCAGTTATCTTGATGAAAAGCTCTCGCCGACGGATAATATCCATGGTGTTCTATTAAGCATTTATGGTAAAGGAGTCATCATTATGGGTGATTCTGGAGTTGGTAAGAGTGAAACTGCCTTGGAACTTGTTCGTAGAGGACATGTATTAGTGGCGGATGATCGAGTAGATGTTAATAGAGTCCATAATACAATCTTTGGTCGTGCACCTGAACTGTTAAAAGGGATGTTGGAAATTCGTGGTATAGGGATTATCGATGTCGCTCGTATGTTTGGGGCGAGTTCTCACTTAGATAATATTGAAGTTGATTTTATTATCCATTTGGAAAAATGGGATGATCATAAACAATATGAACGAGTTGGGATAGAAGAAGAAATTACGGAGAAAATATTAGGCTTAGATATTCCTAAGTCGATTATTCCAGTTCGTGATGGTCGAAACATCGCTGTATTGGTTGAATCTGCCGTCACCAATTTCAATCTTAAACAACGTGGAATTAACAGTGCTAAAGAATTTGAACAAAGAGTTTATGATTATATCAAGAATCAAAATGAGGAGTAAACATGGTATTTTTTAAAGATTTATCAAGCTTTGTGGATATTGGTTCACTGAGTATTAAATGGTATGCGGTATTAATATTAGTTGGCGCATTCTCTGCGTATTATGTTATACAGAAAAATCTAACGAAATTAGGGTATGAATCATCAATGGTTGATGATTTATTCTTTGGTAGTTTGGTTTCTGGAATTGTAGGAGCTCGATTATGGTATGTCATATTCTATGATTTACAATCGTATCTAGCGAATCCAATTTCGATCTTAATGACTTGGCAAGGCGGTATGGCAATCCAAGGTGGATTATTACTTGGGGCATTATTTGCGTTCTTTTTCTTAAAACGAAAAGGAATCAGTTTTATGCGATTTGCGGACAATATTGTGCCTAACATCTTAATTGCGCAAGCAGTAGGACGCTGGGGAAATTTCATGAATCAAGAAGCGTATGGAAGAGTTGTGGATGAAGCGTATTTCAATCTTTTTCCAGCCTTCATTAAGAATAATATGTTTATCGATGGAGCTTATCGTGAACCTACATTCTTGTATGAAAGTGTACTCAATATTATTGGATTTATCTTAATTGTCTATGTACTTAAACGTTTCTCAGAGAACAAACGTGGAGATTTACTCTATGCATACCTCATGTGGTATGGCATTTCACGTTTCTGGGTTGAAGGATTAAGAACGGATAGCTTAATGTTTATGGGATTAAGAATGGCTCAATTGACTTCAATCGCATTTATAGTGATTGGATTATTGGGTAAACTAGGTGTCTATGATCGATTCATAAAGAAGAAAAAACCTATTCTCTTATTTGATTTTGATGGGACATTAGGGGATACAGAGCCACTTATCATTGAATCCATGAAAC
>JAJZTY010000108.1 GCA_021847325.1 Bacillota bacterium | reverse complement strand
AACTACATTAATATTCATGTGTAATAAGATATTAAAACCGAATATTTTAAGCTTCTGTTTTGTCTAGTATCTAAATGGTTTTTTGGAGTTCAAGGTGCATTAGGACCCGATTCTCCCAGTAGAACCCACGAAAGTGCTTTTTTATTATGTATAGTGTAAACTCTTATTGTTAAAGGTGAAATGTATGGACCAATTTAAAACATGGATAGAATGTATAGAAGAAAGAATATCAGTAAGAACATTTGATAATCGTAATCTTAAACAGGATGATTTTGTCAAAATAAATGAATTCATAACGGAGTGTTTGAAAGAAACTAAAACTCCAATTAAGTTTAAGATATTAAGTAGTCAAACAGATGAACATTCAAACCAGAAGTTTGGAACATATGGATTTATCAATGGAACGAATAACTTTATCGTAGGAATCATCGATAAGATAAAAACGGATCCAGTAGAATTTGGTTACACTATGGAAAAAGTTGTACTATATGCGACATGTCTTGGGTTTGGGACATGTTGGTTAGGTGGAACTTTTAATCGTAATCAGTTTGAAAATGTGCTGAATTTAAATGAGAATGAATCGATAGGTGTATTAATCGCGATAGGAATTAAAAAGGATAAACAATCATTCGTTGATCGAGCTGTACGATATGCGGCTAAATCGAATCAACGAAAACCATGGGAGGAATTATTCTACTTAGATGACATAGAAACACCACTACTAAAAAGTAGTTTTGATAAATATGACAAAGTAATTGAAATGGTTCGAATTGCCCCTTCTGCCTCCAATAAACAACCTTGGAGAATTATAAAAAATGGTAATATGTTTCATTTCTATTTATCTCGTACGCCAAATTATGGAGTGTTAGGATTCGATATTCAGATGAATGATATTGGGATTGCGATGTGTCATTTTGAATTGAGTGCCAAAGAATTAGGGTTGGCTGGGAAATGGACAAAGCTTGATAAATCTAATCTTGATGGACTTGAATATATAGTTTCATGGATTAATACATACTAAACATATATAATTAATATGCAATAAAGATTGACAATTGGTATTTATCGTTTTATGATAGGTTCAATAATAAATGCGATGATAAGAAATAGTAGTATGATTGAAACTATTAGAGAGAGATCCAAAAGCTGAAAGTGATCTTTAGTGAATATGATATGAATGCGTCTTTGAGCATCAACTTCGAAAATGTAGAGGTTGACGGATACGACCGTTAAAGCGTTAAGGTATGTTTGTACCTGATAGAGATAAACTAATCTTTTAGTTTAAATAGAGTGGAACCGCGAAAGACTTTCGCCTCTTGGAGGAAGTCTTTTTTTTGTCGAAAAGGAGAAATACGATGAATTCAAAAAATTACTTTGATCATATCGCAACACAATGGAATGCGATGCGTAAGAATTATTTTAATCAAGATATAAGACCTATTATATTTTCTAAGGTTGATTTTAAACAAAAAACAGTGATGGATTTAGGATCTGGAACGGGTTATTTGGCTTTGGAGATATCTAAGTTAGCGAACTTGGTTTTTGCGGTTGATCAATCTCATAACATGCTTGATCAACTTATGTATAAGGCAAAATCAAATCAATTGAATAATGTCTTTACGATAAAATCAGACATTCAGTCGATTGCGTTTCTATCGAATCAAATTGATGTCATCACGATGAATATGGCTCTTCATCATATGCCAAGTCCGAATGAAGTGATAAAGGAAATGTATCGACTTCTTAAAGATGATGGAAGAGTTGTGATTGGAGATGTAATGAGTCATCAAGGGGAATGGGCTATTGAGGAAATGCATGATGTATGGTTAGGGTTCAAAAAGGAACAAATCATTCATTGGCTTGAGGATAATCATTTTACCGATATCGAATTTATAGAAACAAATTATCAAGCTGTTGCGACAAGTAAAAAAGGTGAAGTAATTAATCCAAATATATTCGTTGTAGTGGCAAAAAAGGAGTCAAAAAATGAAATTTGAAACATTACTAATCCATGGTGGAATGACTGAAGATCCGTTAACTGGTTCAGTTAATATTCCAATTTATCAAACTTCTACGTTTAGACAAGAAGGTTTGGGTATCAATAAAGGATTTGAATATGCACGTACTAAAAATCCTACTAGAAGTGCTTTGGAACGATTAATAGCCGAGTTAGAAGAAGGACATGAAGGATTTGCGTTTAGTTCTGGAATGGCTGCTATAACTACTGTAATGTCTCTGTTTAATCAAGGGGATAGAATTCTTATTTCGGATAATTTGTATGGTGGATCCTATCGTGTTTTAGATAAAGTATTTAAACGATTTGGATTTGAGTATGACATCGTAGATACAACGCAAATAGAGAATGTTAAGAGGATTTTTAATTCCAACTATAAAGCAATTCTAATCGAAACACCTACAAATCCTTTGTTGGGAATAAGTGATATTGAAGTGATAAGTCAGATTGCACATGCATATAATGCGATTGTGATTGTTGATAATACATTTATGACACCATATCTTCAAAAACCATTACGCTTAGGAGCAGATATTGTTGTTCATAGCGGTACAAAGTATTTAGGTGGTCATAGTGATTTGGTGGCTGGATTAGTTGTGACGAGTTCGGAACAATTAAGTCAAAGAATCGCATTCCTTCAAAATGCGATGGGTGCTATTCTTGGCCCACAAGATTCGTTTTTACTAGTTAGAGGGATAAAAACACTAGCGCTACGAATGGATCGTCATATTGAGAACACAAAAGAAATACTTAAGTACTTTGGTCAATCGAGTGATATTGTCAAAATTTATCACCCAGATTTAGATACCCATCCAAATCATGAAATCGTATTGAAACAATCTAAGAGTGGTGGGGCAATGATCTCTTTTGAACTTAATTCGAACATTAATTTGAACAAGTTCTTATCTTCATTAAAAGTTATCACTTTAGCTGAAAGTTTGGGTGGAGTAGAATCTCTGATTTCACATCCAGCATCAATGACACATGCAAGTTATCCAAAAGAATATAGACATAAGATTGGAATAACAGAAAATCTTATTCGCTTATCCGTTGGTATAGAACATTATACTGATTTAATACAGGATATTGAGTATGCGATTAAGGAGTCTAAACAATAATGGCTATTTATCTTGATTCAAAGGATTTAGTAAAAGATACACCTTTATTATTGTTAAATGGGTTTCATTCAAATAGTAAAGTTAAAATATATGCAAAATTAGAGTGCCAAAATCCAGCAGGTGGAATAAAAGATCGAATCGGACTTCACATTATAAATAGAATGTTTGAAACAAATCAACTAAAGAGTGGAATGACGATTATTGAAGCTACTGCTGGTAATACAGGTTTAGGTTTAGCTTTTGCGTTGAACAATACGGGTGTAAATCTGATCTTGGTTATACCAAAGAAATTCTCGATTGAGAAACAATCCTTATTAAAAGCACTTGGCGCAAAAATCATAAATACAGATCAAGAATTAGGCATGGAAGGCGCAATGAAAGAAGCTGATCGATTAAGAAGTATAACGCAAAACTCGATTAGTATTTCACAATTCACAAATCCTGAAAATCCCAATGCACACTATTTATCTACAGGACCGGAGATTTATAGAGATTTAAATGGGGAAATAAATTACTTTGTGTGCGGTGCAGGTTCAGGTGGAACATTTAGTGGTATTTCACGATATTTGAAAGAACAAGATCCAAAGATCATTTCAGTACTAGCAGACCCTATTGGTTCAATTATAGGTAAGGGTGAGCACGGAGAGTATCGAATTGAGGGAATTGGAAATGGTTTTATACCTGAAACGATGAACTTAGAATATGTGGATAACGTAATAAAGATATCTGACCAGCAAGCCTATAACCGAGTTAAAGAAATAGCACTAAAAACAGGATTATTTGTTGGAAGTTCTTCTGGGGCTAATTTAGAAGCCGCAATACAGTTAGCAGAATCGATAGAGTCAGGAACGATTGTCACAATTTTCTTTGATCGTGGTGAACGTTATCTATCACAAAATATCTATGAATGAGGAAAGAAAATGAAAAAAATAGAAAGTTTTAATGTTAATCATTTAGAATTATTACCTGGTATTTATTTATCTAGAACAGATTTAGTTAAGGATCAAAAGATACAAACATACGATATAAGAATTACTAGACCAAATTTTGAACCCGTTCTAAACACAGCTGAGATACATACCATTGAGCATTTAGGGGCTACTTTCTTAAGAAATCATGATAGAATTAAAGAAAGAGTAATCTACTTTGGGCCGATGGGATGCCGTACTGGCTTTTATTTAATCTTAGTTGGTGAAGATGATTATGAATCACTTAAACAACTAATATTAGATTTATTCAAGTTTATGGCAGAATATGATGAGGTTATTCCTGGTTTAAGTGCTCATGATTGTGGAAATTATCTTGATCATAACTTGCCAATGGCACAATATATTTCTCAAAAGTTTTACAATTATTTAGAATTAAGTGAGGTTAATCATTTCAACTATATAAAATAGTTAGAAGGAGAGAATATGTCAAATTCTCATAAAAGTAGTAACAATAATCATGAACATAGTCATAATCATGAAAATCATGCAAGTCATGAACACCACCATGATCACCACACACATCATGAACACAATCATGAAGAACATGTAAATCATGGAAATCATCATGATCACCACGCTATGATGGTTGAGGATTTTAAAAAGCGTTTTATTATCTCAATTTTTCTAACGTTTCCAATTCTGGTTTTATCACCTATGATTCAAATGTTTATGGGAGTAGATTTTAGATTTAATGGAGATACGTTATTATTATTTGCTTTATCAACAATCTTGTTTATATATGGAGGTAGACCATTTCTAATCGGTGCGGTTGATGAATTAAAAGTAAAGTCTCCAGGAATGATGATGTTAATCGCATTAGCGATAAGTGTTGCGTACTTTTATAGTGCATTAACGGTATTTGTTTTATCAGGTAGTGATTTCTTTTGGGAGTTGGCAACACTTATTTCAATCATGTTGCTTGGGCATTGGATAGAAATGAGATCAGTATTAGGGGCTTCAAGAGCACTTGAAGAACTCGTTAAATTAATGCCAGATATAGCACATATGATTCATGATAATGATGAAATTATGGATCATCCTCTTAGTCACTTTAAAGTTGGGGATAAGATTTTGGTTAAACCAGGTGAAAAGATACCATTAGACGGTGTAATTTATGAAGGAAGCTCTTCTGTAAATGAATCAATGTTAACTGGAGAATCCATTCCTGTTGAGAAAAATAATGGAGATGAAGTTATCGGTGGTTCCATAAATTCTGAAGGGGCTTTAAAAATAAAGGTATTAAGAGTTGGTGAAGATACATTCTTATCACAAGTCGTAAAACTAGTTAAAGAAGCACAAGAATCAAAATCTAAAACTCAACGCTTAGCTGATGTAGCTGCGAAATGGTTATTCTATATTGCGGTTATTGCGGGAACACTTACATTCTTTACTTGGTTAAGTTTAGGTAAAGATTTAAGCTTTGCGATAGAACGTGCTGTAACAGTTATCGTTATATCATGTCCTCACGCATTAGGACTAGCTACTCCATTAGTAACGGCTGTATCAACCAGTATCGGTGCTAAGAAAGG
>JAJZTY010000107.1 GCA_021847325.1 Bacillota bacterium | reverse complement strand
TTATACTTATGATAATGATTCAATCTTCCAAGAATATGTGAATGCGATTGAGGGAAAACTATGATACTGGTAACACTAGGTACACAGGATAAGTCATTTGTGCGATTATTAGAAGCTTTGGAGAAACAATGCGAAAGTGGTTTAATCCAGGATGAAATTATTGTTCAATCGGGCTATACCAAATTTGATAGTAAGCATATGAAACTAATCCCCTACTTCTCTCAAGATGAGTTGGACCAATATCGACAAAAAGCTGAGTGTATTATTACACATGGTGGTGTAGGTAGTATTTTAGATGGATGCCGATATGGAAAGAAAATTATTGGGGTTGCGCGTCTAAAAGCATTTAAAGAACATATTAATGATCATCAGATTGAAATCTGTGAACAATTTTCTAAGGATGGATATATCTTGTATGCTGAGAATTTAGAGGATATTCATCGTTTAATTGAACAGTCAAAATCGTTTGAACCAAAAAAGTATATCTTTGATAATAAGAAACTAATTATGCATATTAAAAGTGTTATTGATTTTGAATAAAAAACCACTTTTTTGTGATTTTTCTTCAATATTACACTCATTGTGTGTAGATTTTGTAGTATAATGTCATTACAATTGAATTATGTATTGAGGGGAAGATCATGAGAGAAAACGGTTATGGGGAAGTCGTTTCTCTTGATTCACCAAAGGACGAAGAGTTCGAAAGTTTTCGAAAAACCTTTGGAACAAGAGTGAAGCACTTCAGAAGAAGTTGTGGATTATCGCAAGAAGAGTTAGCAGAAAGAAGTAGACTCCATCGTAATTACATTTCAGATGTAGAACGAGGAAGAAGAAATTTGTCATTGGACGCTTTATTAAAATTAGCCAATGGCTTGGGAATTAACATTCGGGATATGTTCTGAACAAAGTCAATAAGCGCGAGAGCGCTTTTTGATTATCACTTTTGGAGTATGGTATAATGAAACAGGTGAATTTATGAACATTATCAGAGCGCTTTTACTTACCATTATTGGTGTATTTATCTTAATGACCCTTTGGCCATTATTTGTTTTTTTAGTGATTGTGTTTGGACTCTATTGGATAGCAATATCGCTTCGAATTAGACGTATGGGGCAAACCATCCATCAAGAATATAAAGAACCGACTAGCAGTGAGAAGAAAGATGTTATTGATGCTCAATATACAGAAAGAAGCGAATAAATCATGGTGTGTTTAGAGGATGCGGATTTTATAGTAGTTACTGAAAAGGATATTCCATTAATTGCCAAGTATTTAGATCTAGCTCAAATTGAAGAAAGTAATCATAATTTAGTTAACATGTTTTTATGGCGTGAGCAATACCCTCTTTGGCAATATCATACCGAAGAGTATATGTTACTTTTAGGGATTCATAAGGGTAAGTTATTTAGTTATATGCCATTATGTAAAGAAGAGTTTTTTGAAGAGGCGATTCTTAAAGCTCAATCTATATTTAATAAACATCATGTTCCATTCGAACTATCTTGTTTTACGAGAGATCGATTGGAACTTTTACAAAAGATATTGCCTAAGTGTTCTGTAACGATTGAATGTGAAGCAGCGGATTATGTATATGAAGGTGAAAAGATGCGTACATTATCGGGTAAGAAATTACAGAAACGACGTAATAACTATAATCACTTTGTGCATGAATACGATGGTCGTTTTGTGTATGAGGATATGACAAAAGATCATATTCCTGAGTTGAAAACATTCTTAGATTCTTGGAGACAAGATTCAACGGAAGAGTATTTAGTTTATGAGGCAAAAGGTGTTCGTGATGTCCTCGATTTATTTGGCGTTCTTCCGTATAATGGAGGTGTCATTCGAATTGATGGAGAAGTGAAGGCATTTCTAATAGCGTCACTCGCGACCGATACTATGGTTCAGATTAACATTGAGAAAGCAGATCCTACAATTCGTGGTTTATATCAAGCCATTGAAAAGATATTTTTAGAGAAGAACTACCCTACTATTGAATGGGTTAATCGAGAAGATGATATGGGGATTGAAGCACTTATTTTAGCGAAACGTGCTTTGAATCCAAGCCATATGATTGATAAATATAGGATAAGGGCAAATGGCACGACTTAGACGAGCAAAAGAAGAAGATAAAGCATTAATCTACCGATGGTGGAAAGGTATTTTTGCGGAGGATGATGGGGGTCATACTGACTACTATTTTGATCAACTCTATAAATCCAATCAATCGTATTTATTAGTAGATGAACAGGATGAACTCATTAGTAGTTGTCAGGTTCATATAAAAACACTCGATTTTAATGGAAAACCGTTACAGGTTAGTTTTATTGTAGGTATCTTTACCCTACCTAAATATCGTGGACAAGGGTATATGAAAGAGATGTTAAATAAAGTATTAGATATTCTTGAATATCGTGATTTATTAACTTTTATTCAAGGCTATAATCCTGATTTATATGTTCCTTTTGGATTTGAAAAGATTTATCGCAGAAATCATTATTGGTTAGATGTTTTAAGTTTACCTACCATGAGTCCTATGGGCGTTACTTATTCTTGTTCAGCGTTAGAACTAAGAGACTTATATCGTCAATTTACAAAGCATTTTACAGGTTATGTCATTCGCAGTACTGAAGATTTTAATCAATTATTGTTAGAATTAAATGCATTGGGTGGTAAATTAATCGCCTATCAAGATAATGGAAAATTATTAGCGTATGCCTTTGTGTATGCTTACTCAAATCATATTGAAATAGAAGAAATGGTGTATTTGAATTCTAAGGCTATGATGTCTATTTTAGCTTCATTAAAGAGTTTAAATTTACCAATTCGACTCTCTGTTTCAGAGAAAGAAGATCTTAGTCGTATCTTCCCATACGCTAACTTTGAACAAAGTGAATACACGAATGTACGAGTCAACGACGTTCGATTATTGAACGAATTATTTAAATTAAATATTAAATCTTCTGAAGCTTTTTTCATGGCTGCAGAAAAACCATTGTGGTTTAGAGAAAATCAATAACTATAGCGCTTACATCTTTATGTGAGAGGTTTCACAATTGACTTTTAAGCTGTATAATTCTATAATTATGGGTGTCAATTAGGAGGAAATTATTCATGACAGCAAGAATTGCGATTAATGGATTTGGTCGTATTGGACGCTTAGCTTTCCGCATTATGTGGGGAAATCCAGCGTTTGAAATCGTTGCGCTAAACGACTTAACCGATGCGAAGACCTTAGCTCATTTATTAAAGTATGATACATCACAAGGACGTTTTGATGGTCACACTGTTAGTTTCGAAGGAGACGATTTAATTGTCGATGGTAAGACAGTACGTGTCTTAAAAGAAAAAGACCCTTCATTATTACCTTGGGCTGATTTAAAAGTTGATGTAGTTATCGAATCTACTGGATTCTTTACAAAGAAAGATACAGCTTCTGCTCACATTAAAGCAGGTGCTCGTAAAGTTATTATCTCTGCTCCAGCAGGTGATGATGTTGAGACTGTAGTATTTAATACTAACCATGAAATCTTAGATGGTTCTGAAACTGTTATCTCTGGTGCTTCATGTACTACGAACTGTTTAGCTCCTATGGCTAAATGCTTAAATGACAATTTCGAAATCATTAACGGTTCTATGACAACAATTCACGCATACACTAATGATCAAAATACATTAGATGCGCCTCACCGTAATGGTGACTTACGTCGTGCACGTGCTGCGGCAGCTAACATTATCCCTAACTCAACAGGTGCTGCTAAGGCAATCGGATTGGTTGTTCCTGAATTAAAAGGAAAACTAGACGGTGCTGCTCAACGTGTTCCAGTAGTTACTGGTTCATTAACTGAATTAGTTGCTGTTGTTAAGAAAGAATGTACAGCTGCTGAAGTTAATGCGGCTATGAAAGCTGCTGCTAATGAATCTTTCGGTTACACTGAAGATCCTATCGTTAGCTCCGATGTTATCGGTATTGCGTACGGTTCATTATTCGATGCAACTCAAACTAAAGTTCAAAACATCAATGGTGTTTGCTTAGTTAAAGTAGCTGCTTGGTATGACAACGAAGCTTCTTACACAAACCAATTAGTTCGTACAGCTCAATTCTTAGCTGAACAATCAAAGTTCTAAGAAACTAGGTATCCTAACGGATACCTTTTTTTATAACATCATTTGTATTTAACCATTTCATTTGATATTCTTTGTCTATGATCAAAGAAATCAATTTAGACCAAACATTATTATCCATCGTATCACAATACCCTGAACTCATCGATTTACTTTATGATTTTGGATTCACTCAAATTAAAGTACCAGGTATGTTACAAACTGCTGGACGATTCATGACACTTAGAAGTGGATGTGAGTTAAGGAAGATTAGAATAGAAAAACTTAAAAAATCTTTACTCGAAAATGGATTCGAATTATTAGATTAAAAAATACTAAGCCTATAACAGATTTAAAGAGGTTTCTAGCGCTTTTAGTATACTTCTATAATATAAATATGTCAGTATTTTAAAGTTGTTGTAAAGCGCTCTAAATACTAATTGTTAAAAAGAGAAACTAGCTTAGTTTCTCTTTTTTGAATCGATAGATTAAAGTGAAAATAAACGCATAAATAGGATAAGTTAATTGATTCACTGTTTTAAAGTATTTATTCTTGAGTCCACCTTGATTTAGATAAGGATTATTCTTCCAACTTGGGAAGTTATCATTGAGAATACAATAGCTTAAATCCAGTGTTTTCTTTCGATCTTTTGGATCTTTAATTTGGCAGGTTCTTAAGAAAGAATTACCTAAGAAAAATCGAATAAATAAATACTCTAGCTCTTCTTTATATGTCTCAAATAGATTTCTTCCTTGATAGAATTCTAATAAATCATTAAACACAAAAATCATATCTTTAACACGATCATTATGATTGTGTGTAATGGATCCTGTTGTTTGTCTGTAATGGACAAAAGCTTGATCGACATAAGACCATTTCTTAATATATGGACTTAATTTATATAAGAATGACGCATCTTCATAACGATATCCAGTAGGAAAATGAATATCCAATGAACGAGTAAAATCCGTACGATAAATCTTATTCCATAGTGTCGCAAACATTCTTGTAAGAATATCTTTATTACTGGTATAAGGTCCATCTTTTGATTCTTTTTCTTTATCAGGATACGTCCAATAGAAGTTAGAGAATACGACATCTGAGCCATCTTCTTTAGCTTGAAGATAAAGTGATTCAAACATATTAGGTTCCACAATATCATCACTATCGACAAATCCAAAGTACTCACTTGTTACTTTTGAACATCCAAAGTTACGAGCATCCGCAATCCCACCATTCTCTTTAATATAAGAACGAATGATTGAAGGATACTTAGCTTGATACTCTTCGATAATGGATTGAGAGGAATCTTTAGATCCATCATTGACTAGGATAAGTTCAAAAGAATCCATCGTTTGATTGACTAATGAATCGAGTGTTTGTCTTAAGTGTTTTTCCGCATTATAGATTGGCACAATCACATTGATTTTTATTTGCATCTATTGTCCTTTCTTAAATTCCAAAGAATTAAAGTAATCTATTTCTACAATCTTTGATCCTAATTGTAGTTTAGCATATAAGGCTTCTGCTTCAAGTTTAAAGACTTCTTCTGGTTTTGT
>JAJZTY010000106.1 GCA_021847325.1 Bacillota bacterium | reverse complement strand
TTATTTAACAACTGTTATGATATAGTTAGAATAAATTAGGAGAAATTAACTATTAGAAGTCAATATGAAAAGGTGAAAAACTTAAAAGATTAATTTTGACATTCTAAAAAGATGTCATAAAAGACATTTGATTAAAATTGGACTAAGTTTAACAAAAAACGCTACCTCATTTTAGCTAAATCAAAGTCGAGATGATGTTTCTCAAGATGGAAGATGATTCGCACAATACGCTTAGCGACATGTGAAAGAGCGACACGATGAAGTTTACCTTCCGTTCTCTTCTTATGATAGTAATCATAGAGAATAGGATTATGAATAATCGAAGTGGCTGCGACATTCATGATTGTTTGACGCAAAAGAGAGGAACCGTGCTTAACCATTTTTCCTTTAGACTCTAATTCCCCCGATTGTTTACGAGAAGGTTCTAAGCCTGCAAAGGCAAGCATCTGGTCCGAAGTTTCAAAGCGATCAAATGATTCGTATTCGGCTAGAATACACGCAGCGGATTGAAGACTAATGCCTATGATGGTATGAATATGAGACTCGATCTGCTCATACTCCTGTTGAATGAAGGCTTCTATTTGAATAATCTGGTCATCTAGGGTGTGATACAACTCTAGAGCCTTCTTAAGTAGATAAGTGAGCGTTTGATCTTCTGAACCAATGGTGTCATGAGCCAGTTGTTTAAGGGTACAGAAACGAGCATACGATATCGTTCTTCTTAGCTTAAACCGCATCTTTTGATAAGAGTCTAGATTCATATGACACATCTTAGAAGGTATTAAGTAATGATCAAGAAGGTATAAACAGGTCGAAGACGTTAGAGAATGACCGAAAAAAGGCTTGAATTCAGGGAAAATCAAATCTAATAGATTGGTTAGTTTAACCAATTGACGCGATCGAAGTTTGATTAAATCATCTCGATCTCGAGTCAGTGATTTGAGATTCTTGATGTGATAAGATTGGATTGGATAGGGTTTATAGTCGACTGATAACAGATAGGTCGCGATAACACGCGCATCAACTTTATCGGTTTTGGTTTTCCTAAGGGTGGTAGCTTGGGCGAACCGTTTGATAAGGAATGGATTAAACTGCATATAAGATAATCCATTTTCATCTAAAAAGACTTTGAGATTCATCGCATAATGTCCGGTCGCTTCAAACCCTATCCGCATTGTTTGATTGGAATTAAGCGTTGAAAGAATCTCTTTCAAATAAACAAAACCGGCTCGATCATTCGTAAAGGAAAAAGATTCACGAATGACTTCACCTTCATGGTTAAGGATGAGACAGTCATGCTTGTATTTGGCAATATCAATGCCAATAAAGAATGTCATAAAGACACCTCCTTCATTTCTACACTGTTGGTTTCAATCCACATGTCGTTCTTTCGATGTAATTTCGCTGGTTATAAAACGTTAAACGTTAATTAACTAATTAACATTCTGAATAAAAAGAACTGTGGTAGGAATTTCTCCTGAACAGTCAAAGCTGTAACTATGCGACACAAATCCACAGTGTAAGTTAAGCATATCGTATTGGCCATACGTTATGCTCAAAATATGATTAGGCCAGGAAAGGAATATCAATATACTGACCTATATTGATAATACGAAAGTATGCGTCCACTTAAACGAATGATTGTGATTTCTTTATTAGCTGCGATTTTATCAATTTCAGCTTACATATCGATACCGTTATCTTTTTCTACTGTTCCATTTACTTTACAAAGTTTAATGTTAATGATTATTGCATTAAGTATGCCAATTTCTATATCGTTTTATACTGTTGGATTATACCTATTATTGGGTTTGATTGGTCTACCAGTATTTTCGAATGGTACTGCAGGATTACCAGTGTTATTTGGCCCAACAGGGGGATACTTATTTGGTTTTCTTTTATCAACAGTTGTAATTGGTTTTATTAAAGAAAAATTAGACTATTTCTTTGGATACTTCATCGCAGCTCTTCTTGGTGGAGTAGTTGTGGTGTATGCATGTGGAGTGCTTGGTTTAATGTTTGTATTGAACATTGATTTTAATCGTGCTTTTACAATTGGGGTTATACCGTTTATTCCATTTGATCTCATAAAAGTACTTGTATCAAGTGTGTTTGTCTATAACTCTAGGAATATATTTAAAAGAATATTGAAATAAGATTATATTATTATGATTGACGTCAATTTCTATTCATTATATTATTAATATGTAAATGGCCAATAGGTAGGGAAAAACCGTGTTAAGCGGTTTTTTTCGTTACTTTACTAGTTTTTCGATGATATTTCTATATGACCTTTGGTCAGAAGATTTTCTTAAATCATAATTCTTAAAATTGTAAAAGCGTATTAGTATTTCAAGACTATTATTGTGATAAACACAATTTCTAATGCCGACAATTATGTGTAATTTTTCTTCAAATGTTTTTAAGTCTGTAAAATTAAATGTCTTTTTAAACTCTAATAACTTACTTAATATATTGTTCTTTAATTTATCATCCAAGACTCTAAAAATATTACATAAGTCGTTAAGACTTAATCGATCAAAAAGAATATAAAGATTATTATACTCATACAAATTACTTTCAAAATCGGTAATGGTTTTGTAAATCTGATTTCTCAGTTTTATTTTAGAGTTAAACTTCATTAAGTTTAGTTTAAGCGAATTTATAAATATATTAAAAGTAATTATTGAGTTTATTTTATAAGTAGTTATACAATAATGAGAAATAATTGAGTTAAAATTAACTTCAAAGTCACTAATATTACGATAAATTGTAGCGTAGTGTTTTCTTTCGTTGGTGTATCTAATGACATACTCATTAAATTCAATAATATTTGGATACAAGTGGTTTCCATACTCATCCTTAATTAATTCATGATTAATGTTTTTTAGTGCATAGTAGTGTTTAAATGGAGTTATTAAATTAATATAGTTATATTTCAATAAGCAGTTCTTTACAAAACGATCATCTAAACCATAAAAATTAATATTTTTTTGAGTATTTAGGTGTTCAATTTGTTCATTTAAAGACAAAGGTTTTTTAAAAAGTTCCATTTCTCACCATATATTTTATTATTTAATCACTTTCTGCATCCATACTATATCTCGCCATTCATTAAACTTATATCCAACTTTTGGAAAATGTCCTACTTTTTCGAATCCAAAATTTGTATGAAAATCGATACTCTTTGGGTTAGGATACGTTATGCATGCTAACATGTTAACGATCTTCTTTTCTTTAAGTGATTGTTCAAGTTGAGAATATAAAACGTTTCCAATACCTAAGCCATGTTTATCCTTCTTGACATAAACAGTTGTTTCAACAGACCAATCATATGCAGCTCTTTCTTTATAAGAAGTCGCATATGCATATCCTACTATTTCGTTATCTATAATTGCGACTAGATAGGGATATTTTTGAGTAATCTTTTGAATTCTTTGTTTGAATTCGTCAAGGGTTGGAGTATCATATTCGAATGTTATGGTAGTGTTTAATACATAGTAAGAATAGATATCTAAACATTTTTGTGCATCATCTAGTGTGACTGTTCTTATTTGGATCATAGGGATTCTCATTTCTAATAGTATAATTATACTTGAGTATTTAAATGTTTCAATTTGTTGATAGAGTATATGTTAAAATTAATCGTAAAATGTGAGGTAATTATGCAAGCACTAATGGAATCATTGTTCGATGTAGTATATTTGAGTACTGTTACATTCTTAGGATTTCAAATGTTTTTGGGATCAAGACAAAATAAATTATTTCGATTATTTGGGATAATGACTATTTTACTTGGGCTAGGAGATGCATTTCATTTAATTCCGAGAATGATTTCTTTATGGGATAAAGGACCTGAAACCTATGCATTTTATCTTGGTTTAGGGAAACTGATTACTTCCGTCACAATGACAGTTTTCTACATCATTCTCTATCATATATGGGATCTATACTATAAAGTTCGTAATACAAAAACAATTACATTGGTAGTTTATCTACTTGCGATTATTCGAATAGTGTTATTATTCTTCCCACAGAATGATTGGTTTAATTTAAATGCATCAGTAGAATGGGGTATTTATCGTAATATTCCTTTCGCTATCATGGGTTTGATTATTTTATATTTGTTCTATAGAGAATCAAAAGAAATAAATGATCAAGTCTTCAAATATATGTGGTTTGCGATACTTTTAAGTTTTGGATTTTATGTTCCAGTTGTATTATGGGCAGATCTTCATCCACTTATTGGGATGTTAATGATACCTAAAACATGTGCTTATGTTTGGATTGTTTGGATGGGGTATAAAGAGTTTAAAAGATAGTTTATAAAACTATTTAAAAGTGTACAATATGGGTGTAAGGAGGATTTCTTTATGACACACATCCATAGAATTATCCCCGGTTATACTGAAGCTGATAATGTGACAGGTTGTTGCCCAGTATTTCATCCAGAGATGTATGATAATCAAGTTTTTGATTTAAGTGATTATAATTTTATACAAGTTTCGACTTTAAGTTTTATGTATATGCCTTTAAATATGGATAAAGTATTTACACGTACGATGGAAGCGATTAACTTGAATAAGCAAGCCTATGATGATCGTTATTTAATTCTATCGAAAGATATTAGTCCATTTAAATGCAATCATTATTTCTTGGTAAAAGGTGATGTTGAGGGGTATGAAACACATAAGATTAAAGGACAGTTCTATACTAAGGTTTATGATGGTGAGTTTAAGCAAATCTCATCTTGGATTAAAGATTTTGAGAATCAATTAAAAGCTAAGAACTCTACCTTGAAAGATATGTATGTGTTCTATACCACATGTCCTAATTGTGCAAAAGTATATGGTCATAATTATGTTGTATTGTTTGGGAAATTGGATGAATGAGAAAATATAAAGCAATCATTTATGATGTAGATGGTACTCTGCTCGATACTTTAAAAATGAATATGATTCCATTGCTTAAAATACTTCATGAAGAAGGTTTTAAGGATTTTACGTATGAAATGGTTTTAAAATACGCTTCTTATCCAGGTAGAAAAGTGTTAGATGAGTTAGGTATTAAAAATAAAGAAGAAGTATACTCAAGGTGGGTACGATATGTAAATGAGTATGAAGAAGGGGCGAGTATATTTAATGGAATCCTTGAACTGCTTAAAGAAGTAGAGGCTATGGATTTAATTCAAGCTGTAGTTAGTGCAAAGACATATAACCAATATCGAATTGATATGGTTTCTAAAGGTTTAGATTCGTTTATGAAATGTCGTGTATTAGCAGAAGATACGGAAAAACATAAGCCTGATCCTGAACCATTATTAAAGTGTTGTGAGTTATTAGGATTAAATCCTAATGAGGTTTGTTATGTGGGGGATGCTTATTCGGATTATCTTGCGTCTAAGGCAGCAAACATTGATTTCTTTTATGCCAAATGGAATGGCCTACATGATGAGAGAATTATTGATGTTGTTGAGTTAAATCATCCATTAGAATTAATTGAATCAATTATATAAAAATCCCAACTTATGGGATTTTATTTATGTTTTATGAATGTGCCTTCTCTTAACTCCTTGAATGCTAATGCAAGTTCTTCTTTCGTATTCATCACAATTGGGCCACCAAATGCTACAGGTTCCTTCAGAGGTAATCCTTCAAACCATAGTATTCTTGAATCATCTAAA
>JAJZTY010000105.1 GCA_021847325.1 Bacillota bacterium | reverse complement strand
AGACGAAGAACATGTAAAACAAACATTCAGATATGGAATCATTAGTGCTTATGTAATTGTTGCTCCATTCATTCTGTTAGGATTCTTGTTTCCAAATCAAATTCTAGGATTCTTTACAAAAGATCTCGAAGTTATTAAGATGGGAACTGATTATTTAAAACTTGCAATATTAACTTATATTCCTATGGCATTATCCATGACAATTGGGAATGCGATGCGATCATTAGGTGAAACTAAAGTGCCAATGTATTCTTCAATCGCGGCTATACTTACAAATGCATTCTTCAACTATGTATTGATCTTTGGTCATTTCGGATTTCCAGCATTAGGTGTTGCGGGAGCTGCGTATGGGACAATTATTGCGCGTATTGTAGAATTAGCTATATTCTTAGTTGTATCAAAACGTATGGACTTTATGTTTAAAACAGCAGTACGTGATTTATTTAGAATCTCTAAGAAGTTAGTAAAAGCAATGACCATTAAAGCGGTACCATTAACTGTGAATGAAATATTCTGGTCCAGTGGTATGAGTATCTTGTTTATGTTCTATAGTACTCGAGGTAAAGAAGTTATGGCAGGTATGTCCATATCTGGATCCGTTGCGGATTTATTCTTTACATTATTTGGTGGTATGGCGGTTGCGACAACGGTTGTAGTATCACAAGTGTTAGGAGCTAATAAGTTAGATGAAGCTCGTGATAATGCGTATAAAATGATTCGATTCTCATTAATGTTAGCTGTTGTATTGGGTATCTTAATGTATGGTTTCAGTTATATCGCGCCAAACTTCTATAATGTTTCTGATTATAGTCGTGAAACAGCAACCACTTTCCTTCGTATTATGTCATTTATGTTTTGGATCTATATGACTAATGCTCAATGTTTCTTTATCTTAAGAGCAGGTGGAGATACTAAATCAACATTATTAATGGATTCAGTGTTTATGTGGGTTGTTAATTTACCTGCAGTAGGTTTAGTAACTTACTTAACGGGTTGGAATGTTTATATTCTTTATTTAGTAGGTCAATCAACTGATTTCCTAAAATTGGTTGTTGCATATGGTTTAGTTCGTAAGGAGAAATGGGTTAAAAATTTAGCTCATACGCATGAAGAAAATTTAGTTGTATTAGATGATTAAAAATGTCAAAAATCTCTTGAAATGTGTTTATAACTATGTTATATTTTATAAGCACTTGCCTAAATAGCTCAGTCGGTAGAGCAAACGGCTGTTAACCGTTAGGTCGTAGGTTCGAGTCCTACTTTAGGCGCCATCGTTGGCCCGTTGGAGAAACGGTTAACTCACATGCCTTTCACGCATGCATTCACGGGTTCGAATCCCGTACGGGTCACCATTCGAAAAAAACACGTAAGCATTAAGCTTACGTTTTTTTATGCTTAGATTTGTTGCATTCATTTTATAAATGAGCTATAATCATAAAGCATTAAAAATTGACCTGTTAGCTCAGTTGGTAGAGCAACTGACTCTTAATCAGTGGGTCCAGGGTTCGAGTCCCTGACGGGTCACCATTAAGTAACTTACCTATATCGTTGTGATATGGGTTTTTTATTTATCTTGACACTTAACTGGTAGGTTGAAATAATGAGATTAACAGGGTGAGTTATGATCAAAAGTTATGGATTAAAAATTGTTTTGATTGTGACAATGGTATTACTGATTTTTGGAGTGTTTAATTTACCGTATGGTTTTTATGATTTCTTAAAAGATTCTGTTTTCTGGGGATCTATCTATATTATTTATAAGATTAAGGATATCAATGAACGAAATGTCCTGATATTTATTATTTTATTTGGGATAGGGATTGTTATTTTTAATCCTATTCTAAAGGTAGAGTTGTCAAAAGGGATATGGATTGTAATAGATGTCTTATATACAATGATATATGGATTATTCTATTTATACTGTATCAAACATGATTATATCTAAACTTGTTTAATAACAAGTTTTTTATTTGTTTTGATAATAATGAAAATGAAATGAAATATTTTCATAAAATATGTAAAAAAATGATTGTATTTCACATAACTTTCATTTATAATCAATTCATATTACCAAAGGAGGGTATTTATGAAGAGAATTCTAGCGCTTACCGCTACGATCGTGCTTCTAGTGTCAGGCTTAACAGCGTGTGCAGCTACAGCAGAAGAAGCGGAAACAATTAAGATTGGATTAAACGTCGAATTAACAGGTGAAGCTGCCGTTTATGGTACACCTGAAAAATTAGCGGCTGAATTAGCTGTAAAGGAAATCAATGCGGCTGGTGGTGTATTAGGCAAACAAATAGAATTAGTTATTTATGACACAAAAACAGATACAGCTGAGTCTACAAGTAACGCGACTAAGTTGATGACTGAAGACGGTGTTGTAGCAGTTATTGGTGCAGCAATCTCAGGAACAACTATGGCAGCTGCTCCTGTAGCAAACCAATATCAAGTTCCGATGATTACTCCATCAGGTTCTAATGCATTGGTTACTAATGATGGATCTGCTGTTTATCCATTCGTCTATCGTGCATGTTTTATTGATCCATTCCAAGGTTTAGTGTTAGCTAATTTTGCGGCAGATAATTTAGGCAAAACTAAAGCTGTTGTATTAGGTTCAAGTTCTTCTGACTATGCTAAAGATTTAGCGGCTATCTTCTCTGAACAATTTGCGGTTAAGGGTGGTACGGTTGTTGCTACTGAATACTATACAGATGCTGACACAGATTTCTCTGCTATCTTGACTAAAGTTCAAGCTGCTGGTGAATTTGATGTTATATTCGTTGCTGACTATGCTGTACGTGCTGGTTTAATTATTAAGCAAGCTCGTGAAGCTGGTATCGTTGTTCCTTTTGTTGGACCAGATGGTTTTGAGTCTCCTGATTTAGTTGAACTTGCTGGTGGAGCAGCTAACTTAAATGATGTTTACTTCTCTACTCACTTCTCTGCATTAAGCGAAGATCAAAAAGTTCAAGATTTCATTGCTAATTACACAACTGAAACTGGTGAAGCTCCAAGTGCATTAAGTGCATTAGCTTATGACACAGTTTACATGTTAAAAGCTGCTATCGAAGCGGCTGGTGAAGTTGATCCTGTTAAAGTTAATACAGCTCTTGAAGCTTTAAAAGACTTCCCAGGCATCACTGGAACAATTAGTTTTGATGAATGGCATAATCCAGTTAAATCTGCGATCGTTGTTCAACTTGTTGATGGCGTTCAAGCAGCTGCGACTGTTGTTAATCCTTAATAATAATCGAGTTATATCACTTAAACAGGTGAAAGGAAACTTTCACCTGTTTGTTTCAAAAGGAGGTAAGTATGCAAGAGTTTTTACAACAGCTCGTTAATGGACTGTCTATCGGTAGTATTTATGCATTAATCGCATTGGGCTATACGATGGTTTATGGAATTATTAAACTTATAAATTTCGCGCATGGTGACATGTATATGATTGGTGCATATATTGGTCTTGTGTCAGTTACGGTGTTTAAACTTCCGTTCTTTTTGGCGTTAATAAGCACTATGGTGTTTACAGCTTTAATCGGTATCTTAATTGAAAGAATTGCATACAAACCTTTACGTAAGTCAACACGTGTTGCGGCGCTTATTACTGCAATTGGTGTTTCTTTCTTTTTACAGAATATTGTAAGTCGTATTATGGGTGCTAAGATTTATACATTCCCTTCAGTATTAAATAATGAACTTTACGTTGTAGGAGGAATACGAATTAATTCTCAACAATTAGTTATATTTGTCACATCGATCGCATTAATGTTCTTATTGCAGTTGATTGTACAAAAGACAAAAATTGGTAGAGCTATGAGATCGGTTGCGGTGGATCAAGATGCCGCTCGATTAATGGGTGTTAATGTGGATCATGTCATTACGTTAACCTTTGCGATTGGTAGCTCTTTAGCTGCAGCTGCTGGTATTTTAGTTGGGATATACTACAATACAGTTAATCCATTAATGGGCTTTGCGCCAGGTTTAAAGGCGTTCGTAGCTGCGGTTTTTGGTGGGATTGGAATTATTCCTGGTGCAATGATTGGTGGATTTTCAATCGGTCTTATTGAAACGTTTGTGAGTGGTTATGGTTCTACTCTTTATAAAGATGCGGTTGTATATATTATTCTTATCTTAATCTTGATTGTTAAACCAAGTGGATTGCTTGGTAAGAATAAGAAGGAGAAAGTATAATATGAAACAGACACTTTTAAATAAAAAGAATCTGACTTGGTTAGCAATTGCGATTGTCATATTTGTGGTTGTTCAATTACTAATTGATGCAAGAATTATTTCTCCTTACTATCGTGTTACTTTATTCTGGATTTGTATCTTTGCGATTCTTGGTGTGAGTTTAAACATCATTATTGGGGTCACTGGACAGTTTTCTTTAGGGCATGCTGGTTTTATGTCTATTGGTGCATATAGTGCAGCAGTGCTTTTAAAAATGATGCCTGATTATACAGGATTAGCAATTGGTATTGGTGTAGGTCTTGTGATTAGTTTTGTTGTTTCGTTTATCGTTGCGATGCCAACCTTACGATTAAAAGGGGATTATCTTGCGATTGCGACATTAGGTGTTGGTGAAATCATTCGTATTATTATTCTTAATATGACGATCACAAATGGTGCATCTGGAATTAGTAATATTCCTTTCCTTGTGAATTGGCCAATGATGTTTGTTTTCACAGTATTAGCTATTGCCTTATCGGCTAATTTCAAGAACTCGGCAATTGGTCGTGCTTGTATATCCATTAAAGAAGATGAAATCGCATCTGAAGCGATGGGTATTAATACAACTAAATATAAAGTAACAGCGTTTGTGTTTGGAGCATTACTAGCAAGTATTGCAGGGGCTTTATATGCGACAAGTTATTATGTTATTAAACCTGAAACTTTTGGGATTACCAATTCGATTAATATTTTAGTTATCGTGGTATTTGGTGGTATGGGTAGTTTAACAGGAAGTGTTGTGGCTGCGATTGTATTAGGTATTATCAACATTATCTTACAACCTCTTGCGGAGCTTAGAATGATTATCTATGCATTAGCTCTTATTGGAATTATGATATTTAGACCTCAAGGATTACTCGGTACATATGAGGCATCGATTAGTTCTCTATTTGATTTTAAATCACACTTTAAGCGTTTTACTAAAGCTGGGAAGGAGAAAGCATGAGTTTCTTAACGGTTGATCACATTACTAAGAACTTTGGTGGATTAAGTGCTGTATCCAATGTATCTCTTACGATAGAAGAAGGTGAACTAGTTGGTTTAATTGGTCCAAATGGAGCAGGAAAGACAACTTTATTTAATGTTTTAACGGGTGTTTATACTCCGACTACAGGAAGAGTTATCTTACATAAGAATGGTAAAGATATTGAGCTAAATAAATTAGCTCCATATAAGATTACACATCAAGGTGTTGCTAGAACATTCCAAAATATTCGTTTGTTTAAAGAATTATCTGTGTTGGATAATGTAAAGATTGCGATGAATCAAGAAGTTAAATATACCATCTTTGGTGCTTTATCAAGAATTGGTAATTTCTATAAGTCAGAAGCAGATATTGAGAAAAGGGCATTAGAATTCTTAAAGAAAGTTAACTTAGATGAGTTAGCACAAACTAAGGCTAAGAATTTACCGTATGGTAAACAGAGACAATTAGAAATTGCGCGTGCAATGGCAACGGGTGCTAAGTTATTATTCTTAGATGAG
>JAJZTY010000104.1 GCA_021847325.1 Bacillota bacterium | reverse complement strand
GAGCTTGTATTTGTTTTAAAAAATCATCACTTGTTGATGTATTAGATCCATGATGTCCAATTTTAATAAGATCTGCTTTCAAATTAGGATAATAATTAATTAATTTCTTTTCACCATCTATTGATAAATCTCCCATAAAAAGAAATCTTTTTGAATATAATTCTAAACTATATATCAATGATAAATCATTATCATCATCAACAACATGTTCAAATTCCAAGTGATTTAAATACAAGTAATCAAGTTGAATATCTTTACCCTTTAAAACAACATCCTCAACTATATACTTATTCTGTAAATCTAAACGATTTCCACTGTGATCTGAATCATCATGTGTGATAACTAAATGATCAATTTTATAAATCACTTGTGCGTTTAGATAAGTCTTTAAAACATTTTCTTGAAATGGAGATCCTGTATCTATCAATATCACATTTAGATTAAATGGAGATTGAATTAGAATAGAATCTCCTTGTCCAACATTTATAAGTGTAACTGTATAAAATAGAGGTAAAGAAAATAATGGTATACCAAGAATGACACCTATTAAAGATATTAATGAATGGTGCTTAAATCTAAGGGTGAAATGATAGATTAAAATAAACACAAAGATAAATAAGTAAGTAATATGCCCCTTTAATACAAGTATGTTTTGAGTAAGTTTTATAAAGTTGTTTAAATGATTGATTAATAAGAAATAAATATCATTGAAATAAGGAATAAAAACACCTATCAAAGTAAAGACTAATAAAATTCGATAGATAATAAATAATAATGGATATATCATAATACTTAACAATGAAAAAGAATGATTATATCCAATAAACACAAGAATTATTACACAAAAACGTTGAATGAAACGTGATTTCATGGGTAAAAAGAGAGAGCTGAGTTGTAATAAAAGGGGTAATACAAAGGATAATTGTGTTAACCCAAATGGGCTTATAAAAGCACATAATAAACAATTAATTCCAAATCTCAATAAACGATCATTGATTGTTTTTGAGGTAATGTAAAAAATACACACACGAATTAAACTCAATGGGAATGAAAGATTAACTCCAATATAAAAAAGAATTAAACTGATACAAACAAGTTCATAATATCGATTTTTTACTCTTAGGAAACAAAGTTCAATCAGTTTAATTAAACTTGTATACAAAACTCCCATTGATATAAATAAGTCAATATCCTCATTTGGATTAGATTGAAAGAGTAAAATTCTACTCATTCGTTTAAATTCTTTCTCTTGGTTAAAACCACCTTTACTTAACCAATTGAAAACCCCTTTTCCTTCTATTCGATATGTATCTTCTTCTTTCGAACTAAAACAAACATTTCTTGATTTAGTATAAAAATATGCATTGAATCCAAATCGATGTGGACTATACTCTAATGGATATATTTGATATAAAATGACTTCATCTCGAAGTGCATAATTTGATACATCATTAACAGACACACTCACATTGGTAAAATTATGATTAACGATAATGGATTTACGATTGATTTCAACTACGTACCCTTTTTGAATGGGTTCACATAAATTAAGATTTAACCTTAAAGTAAATAAAATAAATATACATGCAAATAGGATTTTAAATTTAAACGATTTAAAAAATAAAAAGTATATTCCTAACAAAATAGCCATGTATGGTTGAAACATATAGATCCATAAACATAGTGAACAATAAATTATCATCGAAATCATAATCGAATAAGATCTTTTATTTTATTAAAGATTGATAATTTTATCCCTTTTATGAGCATAATATCTTCTAATGTTTGAAAAAATCCATTCTTATTTCGATATTCAATAATCTTTGACGCAATACTTGGACCAATCCCTGGTAAGGATTCTAGTTCTTCTAAACCTGCTTGATTAATGGATATACGTTTATCTGATATAGGATAAAGTATGATGATATCATTTTGTTTAAGAATCATGTCAGGATTAAAACGTGTCATGTCACAGGTTTGACAATCAATCTTGTCCAGTACGACACTTAACTTTGAATAAATCGGAATTGTGTATGATCGTGTTTGATTGTCTAAATCCATCACCTGAACGGTGATTGTTTTTTGTTCAATTGGTTCAATTACATGAACTGAACATGATGTTAAAAATAAAAGTAGGATGATAATTTTCACCCTACTTTATATGTGTTTATATTGATTATTCCTGAATTACTTAATATCGATAATTCTTACGTATTCTCTTGGTTCAATTTCAACTTCGATTTCTTCATCACTTACCATACGGTCCATTAATGCGACTGCTAATGGTGTAACGTTGGATAACTTACCATTCATTGGATCAGCTTCAACGGAAGAAACAATTGTATACGTTTCTTCAAATCCATCACGACTACGAATTGTGACTTGAGCACCTAATTTAACAACTCTTGATCCACCTTGTACATCGATTATTTCAATATTATTGAAGATATTTTCTAATTCACGAATACGTGCTTCAACACGAGCTTGACGATCGCGCGCTGCATCATAGTCCGCATTTTCTGATAAATCCCCTTGAGCACGTGCCGCTTGTAAGTCTTCGATAACTTCCTTACGTACTACGTGTATAAGATGTTCTTGTTCTTTTCTTAATTCATCAAAACCTTCTTGGGTAACTCTTACTTTTTCTTGTGCCATCTTATTATCTCCTTAACTTGGGAATTATAGCATATTCATTTTGATAATACTACCAATTTTAGTGGTCAATAAATCCACCGCAACTTCATTCTTGCCACCTTCAGGGACGATGACATCTGCATATCGTTTAGATGGTTCAATAAATTGATCATGCATGATACGAACTGTATTCATGTATTGCGCAATAACATTATCTAAACTTCGTCCACGATCTCTTACATCACGATTTAATCGTCGGATGAAACGAACATCAGCAGGCGTATCCACAAATACTTTAATATCTAAATGTTTGCGAATAAATTCATCTTCTAACACAAATAAACCTTCTACCACAATGACATCATGAGGTTCGACAACTTCAATTTCATTTGAGCGTGTATACTCAATAAAATCATAGGTTGGTCGATTAATCGACTTACCATCTCTTAAATCATTCAAATGTTGAGCTAATAAATCATTATCAAAGGCAAATGGATGATCATAATTAACCTTTAATCTCTCTTCCATTGTCATTTCTTTTTGATCATTGTAATAATCATCTTGACGAATGATAATGACAGAATTGGTATCCTCAAATTCTCTTTTCAAACGTTTTGCCAATGAAGTCTTGCCAGAAGCACTACCTCCAGCAATTCCAATAATAATTCGTTTACCCATAAAACCTCACTTTAGATATTTTTTAATATTTGCCTGATGTTCCGCATATGTCTTTGCGTAATATACTGTCCCATCACCATATACATCCGCTAAGAAGAAAATATAATCATTCTCCTTTGGTTGAATGGTCGAAAGAATTGCTAATTTCGATGGATTTGTAATTGGACCTACAGGTAATCCACTATACAAATACGTATTATATTTCGAATCCAAGGTCTGATTATCATAATTCTCACAATCTTTCCAAGAATCATATTCATACAATGCATAACACACGGTAGCACTGGCTTGAAGTCTCATTCCAATATTCATACGATTTAAGAAAACTTGAGAAATCATACGCATATCTTCTTCTTTACCCGCTTCAAATTGAACAACAGAAGCTAATGTGATTGCGTCATGTATGCTCATTCCAAACGAATCAAACAATGCCTTATTGTCATCATACACTTTTTGAGTTTGATTTAGGATTCGACGAGTTAAGGAATCAGCAGACGCAAGAGGATTCATGAAATATGTTTCGGGCATTAGATAACCTTCTAACAATATTCTAACATCCTTCTTATTCTCAAATATCTCCTCCGTTAGTACGGAGTATTCGTCCATCAAGGAACGAATATACTCTTCACTATTCCATAAATCTAAGAGTTCTTCAGCACTAACATTCTCAACTTTACCAGCTAAATTCTCCGCTATTTGTTTAGCCCAATCGCCTGGAATAATCGTTACGACGACATCCGTTGGATGTGCTTGAGTCGCATCATTTAAATAAGTTAGGATTTCTTTAACATCAAATCCATAATCTACATAGAATGTCCCAACTTTAAAGTCCGTTAATTTAACTAATTTAGCATAAGTTTCAAAAACAAACTGATTCTTAATCAATCCTTTCTCTGATAATTGATCAGAAACAACTGATAAAGTATCACCTTTTGAGATAATGATTCCAGTCTTTTCACCTTCAGGACCAACTGCACTTAAGTTCGATTGAACATAGACAAAAGATAGAGCCAATCCAACGATAAAAAACAAGGTTAGGAATAAACCTAAACTTGTTCGTTTAATTTTTTTCATTTTCTTCTTGTGTGAGGACATAATCTTCAAAAACTGCTTCCAGCTTTTTCCATTCTTCAGGATCTTCAACAGGACTTAGATTACCTTCCGCATCATAATTTGAAACGAAAACTTCTCCATCCTCTTCATCCGGATTTAGATAGAACACATAGTTCTTTCCTGTATCTTCATCTTCGTATGTAAATACGATTTCCATGTTAATTTCATTGCCCATCTCATCGATGACAACAATACTATTTTCTTCCATTGACTTGCTCCTTATGTCTTTGTTGGTCTAAATATTCCTGCAACATTGTAACAGCTGCGACTTGATCCACAACTTTCTTACGCTTCTCATTTCGCATGTTATTTTGCATAAGTGACTTGTGAGCTGATACCGTAGTTAAACGCTCATCCCACAATATTACGGGAATATCGGTAAATTTTTCTATTTCTTCTTTAAAGAATTCTGATCGGTGACCACCTTCTCCAATTGAGCCATTCATATGCTTAGGATAGCCAAGGATAATCGCATTCACTGGATATTCTTTAAGTAATGCTTCTATTTGATCTAAAGCATGATCATAATCTTCACTCTCAAAACGAAGAGTAACTAATGGGCTCGCTAGAAAACCACTTAGGTCACTGATAGCTACCCCAACTGTTTTAGTCCCTACATCTAACGCAATACTTCTCATTTTTCATCATCCAAATACGCACGTACGAGTTCTTCAATAATCTCATATCGTTCAACAGTTTGAATAATGGATCGTGCATTTTGGTGAGATGAAATATAAGCAGGATCGTTGGAAATGAGATAACCTGATAATTGGTTAACCGCATTGTATCCTCGATCTTCAAGTGCAGATTTCACTTGTTTTAAGATCTGCTTAATGTTGTCACGTCGAATTTGATCTGATTTAAATGCTACGGTTTCCGTATGGTTCTGATTCATACCAAAATCCTCCTTTTTATTCATTTTAACCCAAAGTCAAAGCTTATAAAAGCTTTTACATCAGTTTTTTACGGATAAGTTCGATTGCGTCGTTTAATTTGGACACATCCTTGCCACCAGCTTGCGCAAAATCAGGACGCCCACCACCATTACCTTGGGTTAATACCGCCGCTTCTTTTACTAAATCTCCTGCTTTATAACCAGCTTTTATAACACTTGGACCGCAATACGATACAAACAATGCCTTTGATTGATCATTGGATGCGAAGAAAATGACGCTTTCTGGCATTTCTTTCTTTAATCCTTCGACTAATAATCTTAAATGATCCGCATTTTGATCAATACGCTTAATTAATACTTGAATTCCATTGTGCTCAACAAATTCAGTCTTTAACAATTTCGCTTCCATATTAGCTACTTTTTGTTTTGCTTGACCAAGTTGTTGTTTCGTTTCACTAAGTTCTTCTAAACTTAAGTTTACTCGATCTTCAATTTTATGAATCGAATTTGCTTTATAGAATTGT
>JAJZTY010000010.1 GCA_021847325.1 Bacillota bacterium | reverse complement strand
AGATACAGCTTCAATGAATTCAAAAGGTGTCGCATAAAGCACTTCATTATCGATGCGTACACGACACAATGCAAGAACACCTTTATGATCAACACAACGAATCACTTTATCATTTTGATAGCGTAAAACATGAATGCATTGAAAAGCTATCTCATCACTCAGTTTTATTTCAATGTTTTGTTCAATTGTTTGATCAATAAAAAACTGTTGCATTACTTTAATACTCCATTGTTTGCTAATTCACGTAATTGTTTAACTTCAAATGGTTTTAATCGTCTATACTCACCTGGTTTTAAATCTTTGCATTCTATAAATGCTAATTTACTTCTGTGTAAACGAGTAACGTTATAATTTAGAGCTTCCATCATACGCTTGATTTGACGATTCTTACCTTCTTGTATGGTAAGCTCAAAATCTGTTGTTTTCTTTGATAGGTCTTTGCTTGTTACCCAAAGTTTAGCAGGTAATGTTACTGTCCCATCATCTAAAGTAATTCCCTTCTCTAGTAATTTAATCTCAGCAGTCGATAAAACGCCATCTATTTTAACTTCATACGTTTTAGGCAAATGAAAACGAGGGTGTGTCATTTCATTAGAAAACTCACCATCATTTGTAAGAATTAATACGCCACTCGTATCATAGTCTAAACGTCCAACTGGAAATATTCTTTCATTACTTTGAATTAAATCAACAACTGTCTTTCGATCATGTTCATCCTTCAATGAACAAATCGTCTTTTTTGGTTTATGTAAAAGGTAGTAGACTTTATTTTCACCTTCTACTTTTTTACCATCAAATTTTACAATACTACCCTTTTTTACAACATACCCAAGCGTAGTTATTACTTCATCATCAACCGAAACTCTTCCAGCTAGAATCAAATCTTCAGCCTTTCGACGTGATGCGATTCCAGCTTTCGCAAGTATTTTTTGCAAACGTTCCATCTTAATTACTCAAATAGCTGATTTTCGCTACTTTCCTCTTGATATGTTGGTAAATTTGGTAATTCATTTAAGCTCATCAGTTTAAATAAATCCAAAAACTCCTCAGTTACTTCATATAAAATTGGTCTACCAGCAGTTTCAGATCGCCCTACTTCACGAACCAAATCTTGTGCTTGTAATTTCTTAAGCATCATGTCACAACCAACTCCTCGAATTTCTTCAATTTCAGTTCTTGTGATAGGTTGTTTATACGCAATAATTGCTAATGTTTCAAGTGCAGACTGCGATAACTGACGTGATTTAGTCAGACTAATTATTCTCTGAACATAATCATGAATATCTGCTTTCGAAATAAATTTATATAAATCATTGACACAAATTAATTCAAAACCATGATTCTCATCACGATAATCAACAATCATTTCATTCAATAGTTCACGAATATGCTCTTCTTCTATAGATAATGCATCGGATAACTGTTTAAGACTAACACCTTCTTCACCAAACACAAAAATAATACCTTCAATTATTGATTTAAGCGTCAAGTCCATACAGTTTCCCCCTTCTAAAATAGACTTCAGTATTCTCAACCCAAAATTCTATAATATCTCTTCGATTCAATTCTAATATGGCTAAGAATGAAACAATTAACAATGAACGATCTTCAACATCTTGTATCATATCTTCAAAACTAAATGGTTCTTTTAAGTTAGAAATCATTAATATCATCTGTTCACTTCTATCTTCAATAGACATCTCTGTTTTCGTAATTTTTACCTGACTAGGATGTGTATAATTGAATCTTAATAAACATTTCTGCATCGCTTTAAGTAGATCATTTTGATCCGCATGAACAAATCGAATATTTTCTTCATCCGCAATATCTAATATTTGTTTTTCCATCGGTTTTTCAAATTGTTTCTGACGTAATAAAAAACGTTCATTTAAAAGTTGACTAATATCCTTGAATTGTTGATATTCGATTAATCGTCTAACTAATTGATCTTTCGTATCCTCTTCATAATCATTCACTTCAAGAGGTTTAGGGTCAACTGGTAAACATTTCTTTGATTTATATTCAATTAAAGCAGCTAATTCATACAAATACTCTGTCGCGATTTCAAGTTTATTCTCAACTGAATCAAGGAATAGAATATATTGGTCAATGAGTACATCAACTTGCAAGTCAAAAAGATCTAATTTTTTATCTTTTATAAGATGTAGCATTAAATCTAATGGCCCTGAAAATTGTTCGAGTGTTACATTGAAATTTGACATAGCTTTTTTATTATAACAAATATATCTTGATAATTAATACTTAATTCGTCGATTGATTAATTCTAGTTTTAATCTCTAAAATACATTCATCATGCGATAGACTCTGATATTCTTCAAAATGTAAAGGTAAACCAATATCTACGAAAGTCTTAAAATAGTTGCCTTTTCGCATAATATTTTCTGTTCCATGTAAACTTAATGGAATCAAAGTTTTCTTTGTATGATAGGCATAATCAATAAAACTATTCAAACTATTCAGATCTTCTAGTTGATTTACATATACAATAAGATTTCCTGAATCAATCATAAGATTCTCAATAACATCTACATTTTCGATAAAATCATAGTTTGATTTAATAAATAAAGTTTTTATACGTTTAAACCAATTCATTAAAAAAGGAATTTTTGTGCTAATATCTAAAATAAAACTAATGTTTATTGGAAAAAGACTCAATAAAAGAATTGAATCATACTTATTTTTTTCTTGTGCAAGAAAAATAAAACCATCTTCTAATGGAATATGATTAACATGACGTATTTCTGATTTAACTTTAACCATCTTCAATAAAATTGTAGCCCACATTTTCGCGCTAACTTGATTTAAATCAAAATCGTCTTTATTGATATGAAGAGCACTTAATTTAATCGATGGAAAATAAATAATCATTTTTATAAATAATATTAAATGTTTCATACTACATCTTTTCTAGCAAAATAAACTTGAACTCATCAAATTCTTTGCATTCTATTTCTTTATACTTGTTTAAATTAAATAATGGAAAAAAAGTATCACAGGTATATGATTTATTGACTCGACTAATAGCTAGTCTTTTTGCATATGGTAATGCAACTTGATATATTTCCGCTCCTCCAATAACAAAAATCTCTTCATCGGTCATTTCGTTATTTTTAAGATAATCTTCAAAATCATTGATAATCGTTAGATTCTCTTTGATAGACATTTGATTATTTCGAGTCACAATATAATTTTTTCTATTTGGCAAAGGTCTTCCAATACTTTCAAATGTTTTACGACCCATAACAACCTTATGATTTAATGTTTTTTCCTTAAAAAGCTTTAGATCATCTTTAATATGCCAAGGTAATTTACCATCTAATCCTATTCCGTTATGAGGATCCATCGCAACAATAAGCGTAATCATACACTTACCTTCGCAGAAATAAGAGGATGCGGATCATACCCTTCTAATTTAATGTCTTCATAGGTAAAATCTTCAATATTTTTTATATTTGGATTAAGCTTTAAAGTAGGTAACTTCCTAAAATCTCTATGTAATTGTGTATTAACCTGTTCTAAATGATCCTTATAAATATGTACATCACCAAAAGTATGGACAAATTCACCAACTTCTAAATCACAAACTTGTGCAATTAAATGCGTTAATAAAGCATAAGACGCAATATTAAATGGAACGCCTAAAAATACATCTGCCGAACGTTGGTATAATTGACAAGATAATTTTTTATTATCAGACGATACATAAAATTGCATCATCATGTGACAAGGAGGCAATGCCATGTTTTCAAGCTCAGCTGGATTCCAAGCATTAATAATATGTCTTCTTGAAAAAGGATTCTTCTTTATTCCATCTATTAAAACAGCCAATTGATCTACTCCATTGAAGTTTCTCCATTGTTTTCCATAGACAGGTCCTAAATCTCCATATTTTTGTGCAAAAAGCTCATCAGACTTAATTTTTTCAACAAACTCTTGTAGAGTTTCGTTATAATAATCTTCAGATTTTTTAAACTTATCGTATGGCCATTCATTCCAAATACGAACATCATTTAAAACAAGTGGTCTTATATTGGTTGAACCAGTAATAAACCACAATAATTCATGTACAATTGACTTGAAATGTACTTTTTTTGTTGTTAATAAAGGAAAACCTTCATTTAAATCAAAACGCATTTGATAACCAAATGTAGAAATTGTACCAGTAGAAGTACGATCAGACCGCTCGGTTCCATTCTTTAAAATATGTTGTAGTAATTCGTGATATTGTTTCATAATTTCATCCCTGCATACATTATAACAAAAAAAACGGTTTTCACCGTTTTAGCTTCACTTAGTTGTCAAAAATGAAACTTTTTCTGCAATCACTTCGCAATAATAGAATCGTCCATTATCCTTAGTTTCATAACTATTTGATTGTAATCTTCCTTTAATCCCAAGCAATGACCCCAACTCACATTGTTCAATTGTAGTTTCTGCAACTGTTCGCCACAACGTACAAAGAATTGTGTCATTTTCATACTCCCCTTGACTATTCTTGAAGTTTCTTTCGACTTCAACTAATATATCCGCAAACTTAACCCCACTACTTGTTTCTTTTAATTCTGGTAAACGAACAACTTTTCCTACTAGTACAACCTGATTCAACATGAAATCCTCCTTATGAAAAGGATTATCGCAAAAATAACTAAACATTAAAAATGAGTATATTTGTAATCTACTGATAATAAAAACACATACCAAACATTGATATGTGTAATTAATGCAAATTATTGCTTTTTATTCATTTTTACTAAAGCAGTATCCATATCGAGAATCTCATCTCTAATTGACAACAAATCACTAAAATTAACTTCTTTTAAACAATGAATTGAATCAGTAATTTCCACATGACTAAATCGACTGCGAATTAAAGTAATCGCGTAATCATCTTGATCATCAAATTGGCGAAGAAGTTGCGCGAAATATCTTCTTTTTAATCGTAAAAAGTAATCTTCAAAATCGTTAATATTTGCGTCTAAACCTTCATGAATCAATCTAACAAAATCATCCTGATCTTCATTTTCACCATAAAACATGATATAGCCATATTCATGATTAAGCTCAACTTCATAACCGAAATAATCATGTATTCTGTTATCACTCATCCATTTTTCGTATTGTGGATTTATAGAACTAAAAATCATTTCTAAAAACAATCGATACTTCCACTCTTTTAATAAATTATCTCTGTTATTTGAAGAAGTATTTTTCACCTTAAACGAATACGTCATTTTTGTCGATTGAATATCCATATCAAATTCATAGTGTTTTCGATAAACAGTATTATTCTCATCATCAATTACACGAGATATTTCTAATGATTTATCAAAATGCTTAATTTTTTGATTTTCATTAATCCAAGACAAGACGAGTTCAGGATGATTCGGTGTAATACATACAAGTAAAGCATTAGAAGGATGATAATTTAATGCATAACAACGCTCTAATAACTCTTTTGAAATAGAATTCACAGATGCTTCATTACCTCCTATATCTAAACGAATTGGATGATTATGAAATAGTGATTGAAATGTCTCTAAAACCAAACGTTGTTCAGGCATTTGCAAGTACATTCTTAGTTCTTGAATGATAATACCTTTCTCTTTTTCTACCGAAGCATCTGTAATTGATAACTGTTGAACAAAGTCTAATAAAAGATTGAGCGGTTTCTTAATATTTTTTTTACTTGAATTAAAATAATATACAGTTTCTGTATGAGATGTAAATGCATTAACATTAGCAGATAAATGACTAAATGTTTCCATAATATCCATTCCGTTATTATTTTCAAATAATTTATGTTCTAAGAAATGTGCTATACCGGATGGATATTCTTGTATTTGATCTCCAATTTTTTGTTTAATATCTAACGAACCATATGGAAACGCAATAAAACATGAGCTTGATTTAAAGCCTTCCTTTTGAATTATCACAACATTTAATCCATTATCTAATTTTGATTGAAAATGAGTTTCATTTATCTCATTATAATGTTTAATTTCCATTAGTTTTTACCTCTAATCATTAATTCGGAAACCAATACAATTTGATTAGCAACTCGAATGATATCGTCCTTATTTACTTTTTTTATTCTATTAATTGACTCTTTAAGATTTATATCATTGCCTGTTATAGAACGTTGAAATAAGAAACCTAGATAGGCATTTTGATCATCTTCTAAAGATTCTAAACCATTTACAAACATTTTCTTTGCAATTTGCATTAATTTTAAAGAAAATTGACCTTTCTTAAGTTTAATAATTTGTTCTTCTATAAGAGTTTCTACTAATTCTTTTTTTGAATACTCAATCCCTGTTTGGATAGTCATTATTCCATCAAAATTAAAAGAACCTGCGCTAATCGAATAACATAAGCTTCTCTTTTCTCTTACTTCTTGAAATAACAATGAGTTTGGAAGTTGGCCCAGCATAATGATTAATACTCGTAACGCAAAATAGTTTGAATCACTATATTCAACATTTGTTGTATAGAGTTGTGTTAATGTCGATTGATCTACATTTTTCTGAATTGTTGATCTGAAATAATGTTTAGCTTCAAACTTATAACACGTTTTTTGGTTTATAAGTTCACCTTTAAAATCTAGAATTGAATAGATATTTCTTCTAGATTTAGAATCAATATCACCCATGATTAAAATATCAGGTTTTATTTCATTTACTATCTTATTATGAAAATTTACTAAATCCTCTAATTGAACTTCCTTTAATACATCTAGATTACCCTGACTAAATGTTTGTAATGGAGTATCTTTACCTATTCCCTCACATGCTTTAAGTAATCCAAGGTAACTAGGTTTATCTTGTATACGTTTTAAAGTTGATTCTAAGTTAATCTTAGCCTCATTAAAGGTTATTTCATTAAATAACGGATATTTGATTGATGAAAATAAAAACTCAGTAGAAGCCTTTAAATGAGGAAAATCTGTATATCTCTCATTCAAAGTTTTAATTCTAATTTCTAATGTATGTGCATATCCTAAAGAACTTGTCTTAGCATTTAAACTTAACCCAAATAATTCATCCATTTTTAAAGACATATCCTGTTTCGTAGGATATTTTTCAGAACGATCCGTAATAATATACGTTAAAAGATTAGACAATGTTACATATGGCTCAATATTTGGATATGAAAAACGAACAGATACAATCAAATCCTTAAATTTGTCAGTAAATACAGATAAACCATTTACAGAAGACTGAATTTTAAACATAGAAAACTCCTTTATAGTCGATACATGATATAATAAAATGACTAATTAATATAATACCATAGAACAGGAATGAACTTAAAATGGACGCTTATATAAACTCACCTTTATTAACAGACTTATATGAATTCACAATGGCATATACATATTTCAAACAAAATAAACATGAAGATATTGCATACTTTGATATGTTTGTAAGAACAATCCCTGATCAAGGTGGATACTTAATATTCAATGGATTAAACCAACTGATAAATCAAATAAATAACTATAAATTTGAAGAATCAGATTTAGAATATTTACGTTCACTCAATCTATTTGATGAAGATTTTCTTAAATATTTAAAAGAAATGAAACTAAAACTAGATGTATGGTCAATTGAAGAAGGTACACCTGTATTTGCCAACGAACCCCTTGTAACAGTAAGAGGTCCATTAATTCAAACACAATTAGTTGAAACTCTATTATTACTTTGTATAAATTACCCTACTCTAGTCACAACAAAAGCACGTAGAATTGTGGAATCCGCAAAGAAAAGATCCATTATGGAGTTTGGTGTTAGACGAGCTCAAGGGATTGATGCGTCTGTCGAAGGAGCTCGAGCTGCATATATAGCTGGTTGTGTTGGTACATCCAACACTTTAGCGGGACTAAAATACAATATTCCAACATCAGGCACAATGGCACATAGTTTTGTCCAAATGCATGAAAATGAATATCAAGCATTTTTAGAATATGTAAAAATTCAACCAAACAACTCAGTCTTACTTGTTGATACTTATGATACATTAAATAGTGGAGTACCTAATGCGATTAAGGTGGCTTATGACTATTTAATCCCAAATGGATATCGTTTAAAAGGAATTAGGCTCGATAGTGGTGACCTTGCCTATCTATCAAAAAAAGCAAGATTATTGTTGGATCAAAACGGTTTGTATGACTGTAAAATTATTGCGTCAAATGCACTTGATGAAGATATTATTGATGATTTATTAGTTCAAGATGCTCGAATTGACGTATTCGGAGTTGGTGAAAATCTTATTACTTCACGATCACAACCAGTATTAGGCGGTGTATATAAAGTTGTTGCTTATGAAAAGAATGATGATATTATTCCAACTATAAAATTAAGTGAAAATATCGAGAAAATTACAAACCCTGGTTTTAAAAAATTAATTCGATTCTATGATAAAGATACCCATATGGCAATTGCTGATTTAATTTGCTTAGCCGATGAAGTAATTCCATATGATGAATATGTATTATTTGATCCAATATCTCCATGGAAAAAGAAAACGATAACTAATTATTACTATAAACAACTTCAGAAACCGATATTTGTAAATGGTTCATTAGTTTATAAAATTAAAGATACAGAACAAACAAAACAATATTGTGAAGAACAAATGAATACAATATGGGAAGAAGCGAAACGTCTACGTAACCCTCATAAATATTATGTCGACTTATCACAGAAACTATTTGATTTAAAAAATGAACTAATACAAAAAAACAAGAAGGCATAAGCCTTCTTGTTTATCTTTTACCAGGATCGTAAGGTTCACCAGCGGCTTTAGGTGCTGCTGATTTCTTAGATGTAAAGGTTAATATTATGATTGTTGCTAAATAAGGAGTCATCTTAAATAAATAAGATGGTATGCCTAATGAAAGTAAGAATGGAATACCTGTATATGCTGCAGATATTGTTTTCATTAAACCAAAGAAGAATGCAGCAAACAGGATTCGACCAGGTCTCCATTGTCCAAAGATTAATACAGCTAAAGCCAAGAAACCATACCCACCAACCTGTCCATCAAAAGCAGTAGTAACAGGAACCATAAGCACTAAACCACCTAACCCAGCTAAAGCACCAGAAATTAAAACACCAATATAACGCATTTTGCGGACATTTATCCCAGCTGAATCAGCTGCTTGTGGATGTTCACCACACGCTCTTAAACGTAATCCAAATCGCGTTTTATACAGTACCACTGTAGCTATTGCTAAGATAATAAAACCAATATATGTAGTAATATATGTGTTTTTAAACAACAAATCACCTAAAACTGGAATCTTTGATAATAAAGGAACTTCTGAAATACGATAAGTATTCAAGAAAGTAACTTGTTGAACTCCATTTAACATACGAGCTGTAAAAATAGCAAAAGCTGGAGCAAATAAGTTTAATGCTGTTCCACTAATAACTTGATTCGCTTTAAAATTAATCGAAGCATAAGCATGAAAGAACGATAAGATAATACCTGTAGCAATCGCCACTAACATTGATAATACTAATAATGTTTGACCTGACATAGTTGATTGCATTTGATTCATAAAGAATAAACTTACAAATGCACCAATAATCATGATCCCTTCTAATGCAATGTTAACAACACCACTACGTTCTGAATACATTCCACCAATTGCAACAATTAATAATGGAATAGAATAGAACATCGTTTGTTGAACTAAGAAATAAAATGTACTTAATGTCATAGAGTTTTACCTCGTAATTTTCTAGCAATACTTTCAATGAATGATTTAAATGCTAAAGATAAAGCACTAAAGTAAATGATAATTGCAATCATAATATCGATAACTTCAGGCACAAATCTTAATTTTTGCATATAAAATCCACCCATATTCATATGACCAACAAATAAACCAGCAAAAATTATACCAATCGGATTTGATAAACCTAATAGAGCAACTGGAATACCATTAAAGCCTTCTGATGCTAATAAATCAACAACTTCAATATGCTTACCAGTATTAGATAAGTAAAGTAGACCCCCACCTAAACCAGATAGTCCACCTGCAATCATCATGGATAGAATAATACTCTTTTTTTCATTTATCCCTGCATATCGACTAGCTTCACGATTATATCCAACTGCTTTAAGTTCAAAACCAAAGGTCGTTTTTTCTAAAATGATATACATCAAAATAGCAACAACAATCGCAATGATAAACCCAACATTTACAGATGAGAATGGAAATAGAACATTCATTCCAGCCGTTGGTAGATATGCATTAACAGGAGAAATTGACTGATTACGAGTTAGATCAAATACTGTATTGACGACCATGAAGTTTACTAAATACATACCAATATAGTTCAACATTATTGAAGTAATAACCTCATTAACATTTCGATATGCTTTTAAGATACCTGCAAGTGCACCCCAAAGAGCACCAGCAACTATAGAACCACATAATGCAACAATCCATAAAAATTCAACAGGAACAAAAGTCCATTTAACACCAATATAAATCGCTGCAAAAGCGCCTAGAATAAATTGACCAGATGCACCGATATTAAACAAACCAGTCTTAAATGCAAACCCTACAGATAAACCTGTAAGTATAATTGGCATTGCATTATGAAGCATATTACCAACACCACGTAAACCACCATTAAATCCACCTTTGAGGATTATCATAAATCCTTCAGTAGCTTGTCTAGGGTTACTAATAAGCAAAATGATATACCCAACTAATAATCCAAGCAAAATAACAATAACTGAAGCAGAAACACTCTTAAACGAACGATTATTTAAAAGCTTACTTACGTTCATAACCGACACCTCTCTTTGAACCCGACATATACAAACCAAGTTCTTGTTGAGTTACTTCAGAAGGATTAACATCACCAACAATTTCACCTTCATACATAACAACAATACGATCACTAATTCCCAAAACTTCACTCAGTTCAAGAGAAACTAATAATACTGCTCTACCCATATCTCTTTGTTTAATTAGTTGATTATGGATATATTCTATCGCACCAACATCTAAACCACGAGTTGGTTGTACCGCAATTATTACATCTGGGTCTTTCTCTACTTCACGAGCAACTATCGCTTTTTGTTGATTACCCCCAGACATACTTCTTACATATGTAATTGAACCTTCACCACTTCTTATATCATATTGATTAATCATATTCTCTGCGTTCTTGAGTCTTGATTTGAAATCAATAAAACCATGTTTTTGATATTGATCTAAGAAATAGGTTTGTAAAACTAAATTTTCAGCTAAAGTAAAATCAAGAACTAAACCATGTTTATGACGATCTTCTGGAATATGAGAAATTCCTGTACTATTTCTAAAACGAATCGATTTATGCGTAATGTTTTCACCCTTATAAAATATTTCACCACCATCAACTGGTAAAAGACCAGTCAAAGCATAAACCAACTCAGTTTGTCCATTTCCTTCAATTCCTGCTACACATAAGATTTCACCTTTTCTAAGGTCAAATGAAACATTATTAACAGCCGATTTCCCATGGACTTTAGAGTTAATTGATAAGTTCTTAACACTTAGAATAGTTTCACCAATATTAGCTTCTTTTTTATTAATATCAAAAATAACTTTTCGGCCAACCATCATTTCAGACATTTCTTCTTTAGATGTATTTGCGACATCAACAGTCCCAATATACTTCCCTTTTCTCAAAACTGAAACACGATCAGCAACTTGTTTTATTTCATTCAATTTATGTGTAATAAAAATAATAGACTTTCCTTCTTCTACTAATCTCTTCATTATTTTCATTAATTCTTCAATTTCTTGTGGAGTAAGAACAGCTGTTGGCTCATCAAAAATTAATATATCATTTTCACGATACAACATTTTTAAGATTTCCACACGTTGTTGCATACCAACTGAAATATCTTCGATAATTGCATCTGGCTCTACTCTAAGATTATATTGTTTACTTAATTCAATTATTCTCTTTTTAGCCTCATCCATTTTAAGAAAACCATTTTTCACGGTTTCAACACCAAGTACGATATTTTCTAATACTGAGAAATTATGTACAAGTTTAAAATGTTGGTGCACCATTCCAATCCCAAGATCATTTGCAGCATTCGGATTATTAATTTTAACTTCTTTTCCACGAACTTTAATTGTTCCTTTTTCTGGAATATAAAGTCCAAACAAAACACTCATTAGTGTAGATTTACCAGCACCATTTTCGCCTAGTAACGCATGAATCTCACCTTTTTTTACTTGCAATGTTATATTATCATTCGCAATAATTCCGGGAAACTCTTTTGTTATGTTTAACATCTCTATAACATAATCCATATTTTTTCTCCTGTACTGATTTATTATACACGAATATGTCTTACTTGAAAACGATTGCATTCCATTTAGAGATAAAAAAAAGACCGCCCAAGCGGTCTTTAAACTATTCAATTACTTCAACAGTAACGTTAGTTACAGGTAATTCTTTTGCAGAAGCAACATCAGTGTCTTTCTTAATGTTAGAACGAACACCATCAGTATCAGCAACTAGTTTTTCATAGATAGCAGTGTAGTCAGCTTCTGTGAATGTTGCGAAACGTGAGAAATCACTTGGAAGACTTACACCATCAACATCAACACCTAAAGAAACAGATACTCCACCTTTAAATGAACCAGCATAGTAATCAGCTAATGCATTGTATACAGAAATTCCTAAGCCCTTCATAGCGGAAGTAATAACAGTTGTTGATTCAGCACTTTGATCGATATCAACACCAATTACTTTACCATTATTAGCTTCAGCAGCAGCCATTACAGAGTTACCAGCACCACCAGCAGCAGCGAAGATAACTTCAGTTCCACCTTGGAACCATGTAGCAGCTTCAGTTTGGTATTCAGGAGTAGGACCGAATCCACCTAAGTATTTGTATTTTAAGTTAACAGTAATGCCTAATTCAGCAGCAGCATAGTTTGCACCTTGTACAAATCCATATCCGAAGCGAACAACAGCAGGAACAGCCATACCACCCATAAAGCCTAAGTTAGTATAACCATCTTTAACAGCAGCATAACCAGCTAAGAAACCAACTTGTTCTTCAGCGTAGAATACGGAATAAACGTTTTCTTCGATTCTGAATTCAGTGTAAGTTCCATCTTGAGGGAAACCATCTAATAATACGAATTTTACTTCTGGGAACATGTCTTGTGCAATAAAGATTGCAGGTTCAAATAAGAATCCAGGAGTAACAACAACTTTAGCACCATTTTCAACAGCTAATTCGATTGCAGCTACATAAGCATCTGTACTCTTTTCTGTTGGTTGGTAGTATTTGTAACTAATGCTATTTTCATCAGCATATTGTTTCAAACCTTCCCAAGCGCCTTGGTTAAATGATTTATCATCGATTGTACCAATATCAGTTACTAAAGCAAGTTCGTAACCTGTTGGCTCTTCTTCCACTTCAGCCTTAGGTGCACAAGCAGCTAATGAACTAAGTGTTAGAAATGCAATAGCGAATAAAACTAAAAGCTTCTTCATTTCTTTTCCTCCGTAGTAGTTTATCTCTACATTTCAAGTTTAGACAAATTGATACTTAATGTCAATTGTTATTACTATTTGTGATAATACACATCACGAGGTTTACTACCTTGTGCAGGTCCTACCACACCTTGTTCTTCCAAAATATCAATTAAACGAGCAGCTCGATTGTATCCTAATCCAAATCGTCTTTGGATATTTGATGTCGATGCACGTCCTGTCTCAATAATATAATTCTTAACTTCTTCAAAAAGTGGATCCTCAGAAGATGTTCCACCAGCACTTGAACCTTCAGTTTCATTTAATGTTAGAAACGCATCATCAAATTGAGGCTTTTGTTGCTGATTAACAAAATCAGTAACTCTACGTATTTCCTCATCCGTAACATATACACCTTGTACACGAATTGCTGCAGGTTCACCCACAGGGAAAAATAACATATCACCATAACCAAGTAATCTCTCAGCGCCTACACCATCAATGATGGTACGAGAATCAATACCACTTGAAACAGCAAATGCAATTCTTGATGGGATATTCGCTTTAATAATTCCTGTAATAACATCTGTACTAGGTCTTTGCGTCGCAACAATTAAATGTATTCCCGCTGCACGAGCTAACTGTGTAATACGTTGAATACTAGCTTCAACTTCCTTACCAGCTACAATCATTAGATCGGCTAACTCATCAATAATTACCACAATCCATGGCATCGGTTCTAATGTTGGATCTGTATTTTTTTGAAGTAACTCATTATATGTTTGGATGTTTCTTACTCCAACTTTTGAAAATATTTCGTATCGATTTTCCATCATCATAACGATTACTTTTAAAGCTTTAGCCGCCTCAACTGCATCGGATATAACTGGTGAAATTAAATGCGGAATCTTATGATATGGCGTAAATTCAACCTTCTTAGGATCAATTAAGACCAATTTTAGTTCGTTCGGTGATGTTCTTAGTAAAAAATTAATGATAATTGAATTTACACAAACAGATTTACCACTTCCAGTAGCACCTGCAATTAACAAATGAGGCATCTTGTCTAACTCAGAGTAAACTGATTTACCCATAAGATCCTTACCCAAAGGAAACAATAATTTCTTAGATTGTTTCTCAGGTACAATATCTTTAATTAACTCAATCATTCGAACAGGAATCATCTCTACATTAGGAATTTCAATTCCAACCGCATTTCTTCCAGGAATAGGAGCTTCAAGTCTCAACTCTTTTGCGGCTAATTCCATTTTTATATTATCCTGTAAAGATGCAATTTTTGATATTTTCACATTACTATCTGGTCTTACTTCAAACTTCGTTACAGCTGGTCCAATATGAGTACCTACTAGTGTCGCGTTAACTCCAAACTCCCCTAATATTTCAATAAGTTTTCTTCCTTTTTGATTTGCAGCATTCGAATTCGCATTGGATTTATTCTTCACAACAACTTCATCTAGTACATTAAGACTTGGTAAAGTATAATTACCAATTTTATGAATAGTTGCTGCAGACTTAGTCTTAAGTTCAGTCTCATTTATTTTAATTTTAGGTTTAACTGGTTCATCAAGTGTTAAAAATACAGGTTTACTTGAAACAGGCTCTGTATATTCATCTTCATAATGCGATTCTTTTTTATTCTTAATCTCTTCTTTCTTATTATTGAACCAATCAGACACAAAACTAAAATTAAAGCTTAGAATAAAGAGAATTATCAAGCTAATAATTAGTGCTAATAATGTACCAAATCGATCTAACAAAAATGTTAAGAATGAATAAAAAGAAACACCCAAAAAACCTCCTTGAGAAGAGAATTTTTCTGAATAGATAAATGAAATATTCGAAAACCAGGTATTTAATACACTAAAACCGATATCTGTAGATTGATAACTAAAGTAACTTGTTCCCACAAAAAGGACAAGAAATGTTAATCCCAATATAATTTTATGTTTTAATGAAAAAACTGGTTTCTTCCTAATAAAAATTCGATATAAACAATATAAAGCAATTACTGCATAAACGATATCTCTACGAATACCAAATAATAGATTGAGTATTCTGTCTAAATGAATACCAACAAATCCAAGTCTTTGGAAGGCTATAAAAACAAATGCCAAAATTATCAAGCAAATCATTATTATTTGACTATGTTTATAACTAATCTTTTGTTTCTTTCTAGCCATAATTATTCAGACAGATTAATCTCAACAATAACAGGTAAAATCATAGGTCGTTTCCCTGTTTCTTTGAGAATATATTTTGTCATCTTTTCCTTTGCTTCATTTCTAGCGCTCATATTATCATAACGATTTGCTTCAACCATAGAATTAATCGTGTTTTCCATGATATTACCCACTTCTTTAACGATATAATCCGCATCTTTTAAATATATAACACCACGAGATTGTACATCGGGACCACCAATTACTTCTTTGGTATTAAAGTTTAATACAACACCAATTACGATAACTCCATCTGTAGATAAAAGTTCGCGATCTTTAAGAATTAATCCACTTGAATCAAGATGAGCATTCCCATCAATTAGAATCTCCTCTAATTTAAGTATATTAGCCGTATTATTAAGTTTTCCATCTTTAAAAGTTGCTATTTGACCGTTATCTAATACAACAATCTTATCAGCGTAATAACCCATATCTAGTGCAATTGTTGCATTATTAACTAAATGGCGATATTCTCCATGAATTGGGATGAAATACTTAGGTTTTAAAAGATAAACTAACATTTTAATATCTTCAATAGAAGCATGCATAGAAACTACTTTTTTGCGATCCAGAGTAACAACATTTACATCTTCTTTATAGAGTTCATTCTCCATTCTTCCAGCTTCACGCTCTGTTCCTGGTACGATTGGAGACGCAATAATAACGGTATCACTGGTGTTTAAACTAATTACATCATCCTCACTCATCGCGATTTTATGCATTAATTTAAAAACTTGAGGACCACTTCCAGATACAATAATCATTAAATTATCAATGTTGTTATTAAACTTAGATTTTGGTAGTTCAAGATCTAAAGGCATTTTGTAATAACCTAATGATTCGGCTAGTCTTAATAACTCTCTTTGTTCTTCATTGTAAAAGAAAACCTTACGTTTATATTTCTTAGCAAGCTCAAGTAACTCAAAGAGTCTGAACAAGTTTTGCTCATACATAGTAACGATAACTCTATTTTTAGTATCTTCTAAAACATCCTCAACAATCTCAGAAATACTATGATTTGGGGCAGTATAACCCGGTCTATCTGCACCAACTGATTCAGTTAATAATGCAAATACACCCTTTTTACCTATGTCCGCAAAACTTGTAATATCACATGAAAATGCTTGATTACGAGTATTAAAATCAATTATATATTCACCAGCATACACAATATATCCAAACGGGCTTTCAATCGCAACACCAAAAGCATCCGCAATTGAATGTGTGAGACTAAATGTTCTAATATTTATTTTACCAACTTGTAAACTATCATCTCTTTTTAATACCTTCAAACTATACTGAGTTATCTTTTCTTCTTTAAAAAGTCGCTCAATTAATTTTGCAGTTAATGGAGTTGTGAAAATTGGTAAGTCTACTTGTTTAATCAAATATGGTAATGCGGACATTGCATCATCATGACCATGTGTAATAAATATCCCTTTAATTCTATTTTTATTTTCGATTAAGTAACTGAAATCAGGAATAATAATTTCAACCCCTAAACGATCTTTATCAGGATACTTTAATCCAACATCAATCACAAAAATATCTTGATTTATTTCAACAACAGTAAGATTCTTACCGTCTTCATCTAATCCGCCTAACGCAAAAATGCGTACTTCATTCATTATATTTCCTCCTAATTATACTTTTCTTAATTATAGCGTATAAACTCACAGATTAAGAAGAAATTTCTTCACCCTTCAATGTCCATGTATTTGCGCTTGTAATCTTTACTTGAACAATCATACCAGTTTTTGCATTTTTAGGTACAAAATTGACCAACTTATTTCCTTCTGTATATCCACTATAGACATGTTCATTCTTTTTAGAAGGTCCATCTACAAGAACATTTTGAATTGACCCTATCAAACCTTTGTTGTTTAACAAAGCATATTGAGCTACTTTTTGATTTAGTATCTTTAAACGATTACGTTTAACTTCTAAAGTCACATTATCTTCCATACGACTCGCAGGAGTCCCTGCACGTGGTGAATAGATAAAAGTATATACATTATCGAATTTACAATAATCTATCATTTTTATCGTATCTTCAAATTGCTCTTCAGTTTCATTTGGGAAACCAACAATAATATCTGTAGAGAATGTTATATTTTTAACTTTATTTCTTAACTGATCAAAAACACGTAAATACTCTTCCGTCGTATATCTTCTTCCCATTAGCTTTAAAATTTCATTACTACCAGATTGAAGAGGTAAATGTACAAAAGGCATGATATTATCATATTTCGCGATCATATCTACCATTTTATCAGTGAAATCCCAAGGATGGCTTGTCATAAATCGAATTCTTTCAATACCAGTTTTTGCAACGTCCTCAAGTAGCTCAGCAAACGAATAATCCTCTACTAAGTCTTTTCCATAGGCATTTACATTTTGCCCTAATAATGTAACTTCTTTGTATCCATCTTTAATTAAAGTGTTTATTTCATCTAAGATATCCACTTTTAAACGTGAACGTTCTTTTCCTCGTGTATACGGAACGATACAATACGTACAAAATTTATCACATCCATAAATAATATTTACCCATGCTTTGGTGTTTTGTTGGCGAATAACAGGTAGATTCTCATAAATCTCACCTTCTTTAGAATATACCTCAACAACTCTTTCTTTATTGAAGTGTGCTTGTATCAATAACTCAGGTAATCTGTGTATATTATGTGTTCCAAAAATAATATCAATATGATGATATGTTTTTAAAATCCTCTCTACCACTTCTTCTTCTTGAGCCATACATCCACATACTACAAACATTAAATCAGGATTCGTATATTTTAATCGTTTAAGTTGCCCAATTTCTCCAAAAACATGATCCTCAGCATTTTTACGAATTGCACAAGTATTCATAATAATTAGATCAGCAAGATCCGGTTCTTTAACTTCAATATAAGACATTAATTCAAGGATACCTCTAATAGTCTCAGAATCCCTCTCATTCGCTTGGCATCCATATGTTCTTAAATAATATTTCTTGTTGAAACCTAAATCCTTATATTCATCAGGTATATTAAAAAGCGAACGATCAATAATCGTCTCATCTTTCGTTCTTCTTTGAGCAGTTTTCAAATTTGGTTTTATATATATTTCGTTCATCTTTATTTCCTTAAAAAAACCAAGCAATGCTTGGTTACTTTTGACTAATTGCTTGTGTTGGACATACTCCAATACATGCTAAACAATCAATGCAGATAGATTCATCACATTCAGCTTTACCATCAGCATCAAGTGATAACGCTCCAACTGGACAAACCCCTACACAGGCTCCACATCCAATACAGGTATCTTTTGCTACAATTACAGGCACAGTTAAATCCTCCTTTTATTGTCCTAATTATACCACTTCTATACTCATCTTCAATAACTTTCAGGTCTAAATTGTAACCTTTTAATCGAAGTCGCTCTTAATGATTTATCATCTATATCAATTACAACAGCACAAACTTGAGCCGCATTTTCACTTACTGTAAAACGTGTAATTGAATTCCCATTGAATTTTTCTAATACTTCATCAATATCACGACCTATTATACTTTTAAATGATCCAGACATTCCAACATCACTAATAAAAGCACAACCATCTATAATTTGTTCATCAGCAGTTTGTACATGAGTATGCGTTCCAATAACTGCTGAACATTCATTTTTAAATTGATAGGCAAAAGCCATTTTTTCACTTGTCGCTTCTGCATGTAAATCTACGATTACTATTTTGTCTGAATTTGTTTTGTGAAGTTTCTTCATTGAATCAAAAGGACTCTCAATAACTTTATCCATAAAAACAGAACCAATTAAATTAATTATGCGAATGGTTTTACCTTTTACATAAAAATCTCTTACACCACAACCAAACTCATTCGGATACATGTTAATGGGTCTTATTAATGATTTACTATGATTAATAAAATTTAATACATCTGCTTTTGAATAAGCATGATTACCTAAAGTAATCGCATCGATACCTTTCTCGATTAACTCATTATAAAGTTTTTCAGTTATACCTTTACCATGAGCAATATTTTCACCATTAACGATAGTGAAATCAATATTATATTCTTTTTTAAGCAAGCCAAGTCGAGCATAAACAGCAGCTCGACCAGCTTTACCAACAATATCACCAATAAACAATATCTTCATTATTTTGCAGTTTCTGAGTGACGTGTTTCACGAATAACAGTAACCTTTATTTGGCCAGGATATGTCATTTCATTTTCAATTTTTTCACGAATTTCTCGAGCAACTCTATGCGCAGCTAAATCATCAAGCTTTTCAGGAACTACCATAACGCGTATTTCACGTCCAGCTTGTATAGCATATACCTTATCAACACCATCAAATGATGTAGCGATTTTTTCAAGTTGTTCTAAACGTTGAATATAATTTTGGAATGATTCAAAACGAGCCCCAGGACGAGCAGCACTTAACGTATCAGCTGCTTGAACAAGAATTGAATAAATACTATTGGCAGGAACATCCCCATGATGAGACTCAATCCCATTAACAACAGCTGGATGCTCTCCATGTTTACGGCAAATACGAGCTCCTAATTCAATATGACTACCTTCCATTTCAAAATCTAAAGCCTTACCAATATCATGTAACAAACCAACACGTTTTGCCAAAGTTTGATTTAAACCTAATTCAGCAGCCATCATACCTGTCAAGTGAGCAACTTCCATACTATGCTGAAGAGCATTTTGACCATAACTGTAACGGTAACGTAATCGACCGATTAATCCAACAATTTCACGATCAACTTTACCAACACCAACTTTAAATACAGCATCTTCACCCGCTTTTTGAATCGTTTCATTTAACTCGTTTTGTACACGTGTTACCACTTCTTCGATTCTACCAGGTTGAATTCTTCCATCTTTAAGCAATGTTTCAAGCGCTAAACGTGCAACTTCTCTTCTTATTGGATCAAAACAAGATAATGTAATCGTTTCAGGAGTATCATCAATTAAGATATCAACACCCGTCGCTTGTTCTATCGCACGTATATTACGACCTTCACGACCAATAATTCTACCCTTCATTTCTTCGTTAGGTAAACCAACAACTGAAACTGTACGCTCTAATGTTTCTTCTTGAGCATAACGTTGGATTGCTAATCCAATAATTTCTTTTGCCATACTTGAAGCTTTAGCTTTCGCTTCTTCTTCTTGATCACGAATAAAGGCCTCAATTTCATTTTGAGTTCTTACACGAACAATATCCATTAATTCATTTTTAGCATCTGCAGAAGTCATATTTGCGATGCGTTCTAATTCTACAACCTGACCATCAATCTTCTCTTTCAGGTTGGCTTCCATCTTCTCTAGTACATTTAATTTTTCGGTAACTTGATTATTTCTTAAATCAAGCTCTTTTTCTTTTGAGGTCAACGTCTCACTACGAAAATTTAGACTATCTTCACGACGATTTAACTTTAGTTCTACTTCTTGAAGAGCCTGTCTTGACTCTTTAATTTCTTTTTCCGCAGCTAACTTTAAGTCATAAGTTTGCGTTTTCGCATCTAAAATAGCTTGACGAACAATACTATCAGATTTGATATTCGCTTCTTCTAAAATTAATTTTGCTTTTTGTTGATCTCTATTTAACCCAAACTTTGAGAGCATTATCATAATAATGATTCCCAAAGCAAAACCACCGATACTAGCTAAGACGAAAAAGTATGTATACTCTCCCATATTTTTTCCTCCAGCTCGAGTTGTAAACTCTTACTTATATAATACTTAATTTTCTACTATTTCACAACAAAAGTCATATAAAAAAGGACTTTTCAGTCCTATTCTTCTACTATATCAGTACTTGGTGCAAACATTATTTGTTTTAACTCTGCTTCAACTGTTTCTGCAATCACAGGGTTAGCAGTTAAGAAAGCTCGAACAGCTTCTTTACCTTGACCAATTTTTTCACCTTTATATGAGAACCAAGCGCCAGCCTTTTGAACAATGTCTCTTTCAACTGCAAGTTCAATCAACTCGCCCATACGAGAAATTCCCTTCCCATACATGATATCTACAGTTGCTGTTTTAAATGGTGGTGCAACTTTATTTTTAACGACTTTCACATTTACTTTATTACCGATAATATCAGTACCATTTTTAATAGCTTCACTCTTACGAACATCAATACGAATAGAAGCATAAAACTTCAACGCTTTACCACCCGTAGTTGTTTCAGGATTACCAAACATAACACCAATTTTTTCTCTTAATTGATTAATGAAAATTGCTGTACAATCGCTTCGATTCATAACACCAGCTAATTTTCTCATTGCTTTAGACATCAAACGAGCTTGTAAACCCATATGAGAATCAGACATTTCACCATCTAATTCAGCTTGTGGTACAAGAGCCGCAACAGAGTCAATGACAATAAGATCGATTGCTCCACTTTTTATAAGAAGTTCAGTGATTTCAAGTGCTTGTTCTCCACTATCCGGTTGAGAAAGAATTAAATCATCAATATTTACTCCTAATGCCTTTGCATACATAGGATCAATCGAGTTTTCTGCATCAATAAAAGCAGCTTTACCACCTTTTCTCTGCACTTCCGCAATTGCATGTAACGCTAAAGTTGTCTTACCACTTGATTCAGGACCATAAATTTCAATGATTCTTCCTTTAGGATAACCACCTACACCTAACGCAAAATCAATCGCAATTGAACCACTACTAATAGAATCAACTTCTACATTCGCACGATCACCTAAACGCATGACCGCACCTTTACCATACTGCTTTTGGATCTGTTTTAATGCATCCTCTAATAATACATCTTTCTTATTTTCCATAGTTCCCTCTTTATTTATATTACGTTATGTAATGCGTTAGTCCTTAATATCTCTAATATTTGTTTGCTACCATAATTTACAGCTGATCTTCGTAATTGATTTCTTGTACCCTTAAACTTGATTTTAAATACATGTACCTGTTCTAATACTGCTACTGCGATATAACACAATCCAACTTCTTTGCCTTCCATCGGATTTGGTCCAGCATTCCCTGTAAAAGAAATGCATATATCAGTGTTTAATAATCTTTTAGTACTTAGCGCCATTTCGATTGCTACTTGTTCACTAATCGCACCAAATTCTTGAATAAGATTATGATTTATTCCCAAGACATCAATTTTAACTTCATTGCTATATGATACAACACTTCCCTTATAAACAGATGAAATGCCAGAAATAGACGTTAAACTAGAAGCAAATAATCCACCTGTAAAGCTTTCACAACTAGAAATTGTTTTATTTAGTTCTAAAAGCGTATTAGCTAGACGTTTCATTACATTGATTCCAAAATTAAGTCCTTCGCTTGTAAGAAATATGAAATTCCACTAACTACAGAAATGGTTACTGTAAACCATAACATTAGTTCATGAATAGGAAGTTGTACTAGTTCAAAAGGTAAGTTGGACACAAGATAAAGAACAATCGTAATCATTTGTGCTACAGTTTTAACTTTGCCTAAGAATGCCGCCGCAATAGTAACACCACTACGAGCCGCAATCATTCTTACTCCTTCAATTGCTGTATCTCTCCACAACATAATCAATACAGCTAAAACTGGCACAACACCTTGATAAGCAAATAATATAAACATTGTGTTAACTAATAGTTTATCTGCTAATGGATCAACGAACTTACCAAAAGTTGTTACTAAATTATGCTTTCTAGCTAAGTAACCATCTAAGAAATCGGTGAAACTTGCCACAACAAACAATACCAGAATTATTATATTAATAATTGGAACACTAACAAAATCAATCATTAAGTAACCAAAGACAATATTAAACTGTGCAAATGGAAATATCGCAAAGAACACAATAATTGGTACAAAAACTAAACGAATTAAAGTTAAACGATTGGGTATATTCATTATTTTTCTCCTCTAAGTCTAAATGTAAAAGTAACCGATCCATTTCTTGTCGCAATATCAGAATCAATAGGTATTACCAAATCATTAATCGTTATAGTGTTACCATTCATCCAGCCAATGTACACTTCAAGAATTGTCTCATTTGATGCATTAAATTTAAAATCTAAGGTAGAACCAACATTATAAAGTTTACTAGGTAGATTGACAGCCGTGTCACCATCTACACGTATACGAACATACGCATTAGACTTAAAATTGATTAACATAGCTAATTCTTGGTTATCACTAAAACCTGTTATTTCATAATTAACTGAATCTACTTGGCTAACACTCAGTACTTTTGGAATTTCTTCATCAACTGTTTCTTCATCATCAATATTTTCAATAGGCGTTGGAATATCATTATTATTATTTATAATAGAATCTTCATCTTTATTAAGATTCGGTAGAATTAAAAACACAAAAACTAATAACAATGTAATCACTAGTAAAACAATAGAAGTGACAAAAGAAATAAATGAAATATCTATTTTTTTCTTATTTAACGGTTTATTAATCCGTTCTTTAACTCTGTCATGAATATCATTGATCTCATTGATTTTCAACATTTTGGTTGTATTAGAGAATTCATCTAGTGCTAAATCTAATTGATCCCTATACATTTCGAAATCTAAATGAAGTGCATTACAATAATAACGAACATAAAATTTTAAATATGTAAAATCATTCTCAAAAAACTTCAAATCACCGTTTTCGATTGCTTGAAGTTTATTTACAGGAACACGTGTTTTATCACTCATTTGTTTTAGTGTAAAACCTAATTCTTCTCTTCTTTCTTTAAGACTATTTCCAATTTCTAACATTTCTAGACTCCTACTTGAAACATTATAACATTATTGATAAATAATTTATAAAAAAATGGAACTATGTTCCACTTTAAATACATCGTATAAGCCATGTTCTGTCCTGTTACCAGTGGCAATCATTTATCTACATTTCTGTCTTCTTAAACCTTCGTTTCAGTTCTTGAAGTTCCCCTACCAAATTTGGGTTTCTCGCTTATGGGGTTTACCGCGTTCCACTCTCAATGTTTCCAAAGAGACTACGTCACTGTGGCACTTTCAAGAGCGCTTCCATAGCTTACGCCTTAGGATTAACTCTGCCGTCAGTTGCCTGCCTGAATTTATTTTTTCATTCAGCATAATCACTACCATCATCACAGATGGTGCGAGCATGGACTTTCCTCTAATCTTACGACCAGCGATTGCCTGATGTACTCACTTATTATAAACTTCTTGTTCGAGTTTTGCCAATCTTTTTAATAAATCAACTTGATTGATATTATTATCGACATTACTTAAAACATTTGCTTTACCTTGAGCTTCAATTAGTTTGGACTGTAATAAAGCATTTTGTTGTTGTAATTGTTGAATAATTTCTTTAGCTTTCTGTAATTCAAAATTGAAATATTGATAATCTAAAATAACCTGATCTAAAAATGTATCTACTTCTAATGTAGAATACCCCTTAAACTCAACATTAAATTCTTTATTATATATAGCTTGTTCATTTAATTTCGACATAATTTTGTTTCCCTACTTTTAATATTAAACCAAATTATACATCCTTTTACAAGTTGATAAGACAAGCCATAACTAGTAAACTAAGAGAGATTCTTATATAATAAGTTTGGAAAAAATATGATTAACTACCCAAATCGAAAACAAAATCAAAATATTGTTACTAAAATTAAATCCCATTCATACCGTGGTGCTAATTTAGAAGATGATTTAAATCAAACAAATCAATACTATTTGGATTTAAATAAAGCGAATATACACAAAAAACCGACTCCAATCATGGTTGTAAAAGTTGATTACCCATCACGAAACAAAGCCAAAATTGTAGAGGCATACTACAAAGTACCTAGTACTACCGACTACAATGGAGTATATCGTTCTAAAGCAATTGACTTTGAAGCGAAAGAAACGAATAGTCAAACTGCATTACCACTAAAAAACATACATCCACATCAATTAGAACATATGCGGAATGTAGAATATCATGGTGGTATAAGTTTTATTATTATTCGATTTGTTTATTACAATGAAACTTATTTATTGTATTTTAAAGACTTAGATCTTTTTATGAAATCAAATGATCGAAAATCAGTGCCGTATGCTTGGATTAAAGAAAATGCTTATTTAATACCATTTTCATTAACACCACCCATTCATTACCTAAAAGTATTAGATGAAACGCTTTTTAAAGGAGAATTTAAATGAAGAAATTAAAAATACTTAACAAATTTAGAAAGAAAAAAGATGCAACTGGCTCAAAAAAATCTTTAAAAGACAGATTGGCAATTGTTGTGTCTGTTTTCCTTGTATTAGCAATACTTGGAAGCACCAGTGGTATCGCTTATATTGCTGTTGTAGTGAGTGGTGCTCCTACTTTAAATAGCACGGACTTTGTCATGTCAGATAGTTCTAAATTATTCGATTCAGATGGCAATCTAATAACTGATGTTGGATATCAAATACGAGAAAATGTAAGTTATGATGATATGCCACAAGTATTAATTGACGCCTTTATTGCAATAGAAGACTCAAGATACTTTGAACACAATGGATTTGATATTCCTCGTTTTGCAAAAGCAATGGTTGAAAATGTCTTATCAATGAGTTTTGCACAAGGTGGTTCAACTTTTACAATGCAACTTGTCAAAGGGACTTATTTTGAATCCGAAGAAGCAACTGCAGTACGTTCAGGATTAGCTGGAGTTAATCGTAAAATAAAAGAAATTTATGTAGCTTTACAAGCTGAAAAAGTTTTAAGTAAAAAACGTATACTTGAGCTTTATTTAAATCGCATAAATTATGGTGTTCCTGGAAATAAACGTGGTGTTCAAACTGCAGCGCAATATTATTTTGGTAAAGATGTTCAAGAGATTACTTTAGTTGAAGCTGCATTACTTGCTGGGGTAATCAATGCACCAAATGCATTTAATCCTATGAACAACTTAGAATTATCACAAAAACGTATCAATACTGTCTTAGACTTAATGGAAAGACATGGATATATCTCAGAAAGTGAATTAAAACTCGCTAAATCAGTTAAGATTGAAAATCTTTTAGTAGGAAACACAAAATCGAATGCAAGTAACTTCCCTTATCAAGCATTTGTAGATGCCGCAATTCAAGAAGTTAAAGAATTAACAGGACTTGATCCAGTTGATGTCCCTATGAGAATCTATACTACAATGGATCGAGACACACAAGAAACCATGGAGAAAGTTCAAAATGGTGAAATATCAAATGTTGCATGGCCAAATGAAATAATTCAAACAGCAATGGTTACAATGAACAATACCACAGGAGAAATCTTAGGTATTGGTGGTGGACGTTTCTATAATGGTGAAAGATTATTAAACAGAGCGACTAATATGAAACGTCAACCTGGTTCATCTGTAAAAACTTTCCTAACCTACCCGCTTGCATTTGAACATTTAGGTTGGTCGACTCAACATATGTTAGAAGATAAACCGATTCAATATACTGGTCTTGATGTAATCATTAAAAACTTTGATGGTAATTATCGAGGAGATATTTTAATTCCTGCTGCGATTGGAAACTCGCTAAATATTCCAGCAATTCTAACACTTCAATCAGTTGTCGATACAATTGGTGCTAAAAAGGTCGTTAGTTACTTGAATAGTATTGGATTTACAGATGTTACGACTGATAAATTTGATATAGGCTATGCTATTGGTGGTTCAAGTTTTGAAGCTTCCCCACTTCAATTAGCTGGTGCACAAGCAAGTATTATTAATGGTGGAAACTATATTCAACCTCATACAGTCACACGCATCGAGTTCTTAGATGGTAAAGAACCTATTACTCCAACCTATACCTCTACAAACACATTATCTGCAGAAGCAGCATACATGAGTGCAAGTATGATGGAACAAAACGTTTCTGGTCCATATTTTAATTTCATGCAAATCTTAAAACGTAATTTCTCTGTTTATGCTAAAACAGGTACATCAGATTGGGGAACTACAGGTGTTGAATTTGGTATCCCTGCTGGTTCAGCTAAAGATAAATGGATGTTGAGCTCTACCAGTGAATATACGACTGCCGTTTGGGTTGGTTATGATAAAGCCGTTAAAGATCAAATTTCTTACATGAATCAATCACAAATTAATTTAAATCTTCCTGGAAAAATAAGTAATGAAATATTAAATTCGTTATACAAAGATAAACAAGCTCCTGCAAGCATTACTCGTCCAAAAGATGTCATTGATATTACTCACGTTATTGGCATTTACCCTTATGTATCTCCAAATTCAAGCACAAATCCAAGTTTAGTTGTATCAGGACTAATTAAATCTGAATACGCAAATCTTGGTTCACTTCCTAACCCAACTATATTATCTCCTTCATCCTTTAATAGAGAAATTAGTAGTAATGGAAATACAAGAACATACAAGTTGACAATAAATCCTTATCCAGATGCGAACGCATTGGTTGTTGCACCTAACACGAAAGATTACTATCTAGAAGTCGCAGGTAAAGTAGCACAAGGCACGGGACAACGCTTATTTGACTATTCTTGGTTATACGGTCCGATTGTATACAAAGTGAAAATCAATGTTGATGGTACAGAATACAAAATAAAATCAAATACTAATATATTAACTACAACGATAAACGCAAACCCTACCTCAACAGTAACTGTTTGTGGTTATTATGGTTATGACTATGTTGAAGTAAATAGTACAGAAATATGTAAGACTGATAAGATGAATGAACTCTTCTTAAATGTTCCAAACTTTATCGGTGAAACAACCAGTGTATTAAATTCTTGGGTAAGTACGAATAACCTAACTTCATCAAAATTCCCAATTGTTGAAATAGAAGCAGAAGATTCTTCTCAAATTAATATGATAGGTAAAATCGTGAGAATCGATCCAGCTGATAAACACAATACAACGATTGAAATCGCAAATAAAGACTCATTAACATTCACATCGTATGTTGTTAAAGAAACTGTCATTAATTTATCTGATTTCATTGGTAAAACACCTAGTACCTTACCAACCATTTGTTCGAAGTATTCAAATCTATGTTCACTTCATTCTACAAGTGCTTCAACAGGAACTATTACAAAAGTATTCATTGGAACTACAGAATACACAAGTGGAAATGTTAACTTAAGTGAAATTTATACAGATGGTATAAAATACTACACAGGGCCTACAACTCCATAATAAATAAAGAGGCTGTAACGAATAAACAGCTTTGAATAGAAGACAAATGAAAAGGTCCAGGCAAACGCTTGGACCTTTTCT
>JAJZTY010000103.1:3209-6059 GCA_021847325.1 Bacillota bacterium | reverse complement strand
ACTTAATCTACGATGTAAGCCAAAGGTAAGTGTTTCCGCCCCTTTTGTATAGAAAATCTTTATATAATCATTCTCTGTACAATTTGATAATCCATTAAACCCCTCCACATTCACATTCTCATAATCAATAAGAAAAATAGACATAAATAATCCCCCTCATGTTAAACAAATCGTAACGCACAATGAGAATAATCACAATAAAAAAATAATCCTTAGATTATAAGGAATATTTTTAACTATTAGATAGATATATAGTCACAAGATCATAAATATGGATTGGATTCATCGCATCTGGTGTTTGATTAAAAATTTGACCTATGCCAATCCTATAATCCCCAATCACAAACTTAATATTACCAACCTTCTTAGAATTCAAATAATCGGTAATCTTTTGTTTAGATTCATCAACACTCGTCGATGTCCCAAGGATACCTGCAAGATGAGGGAGTACATACGTTGAATTATAATCAATCACAAAATTATCAGAATAAGAACTATATATGCGAGTTGTCCCAACAAGACGATACGCTCTAATACGATAGGTATATTTAGAATTCAGAATTAGACCCGTATGAGTCGTAATGAGTGTTGTGACACTTCTAAGAACTGTAAAACTGGTACTCGTCCCTCTTGCATAAGAAATCTCATACCCTTGAGCACCATCAACGGCTAACCAAGCAATTTTCGAACTACTTGCGGAAGTGGCAGCTAATTGAATAGACTGAGGTTTTTGAAGACTCGTTTTGGCTTGGATACTATTCGAAAAATCTCCTTTAATCAAACCGACAATCGCACGAACTTTATAGTAATAATTTGTATTGAACAATGCCTTAGAATCACTAAATTGTGTCTCAGAAACGGTAGACAACAATGTATATGTGCCAGTAAGACTTGTGGATCGAACCACTTCATAACTTGTGGCATTCTCTACAGGACTCCAACTAAAGCTCAGGTTATTGTAGTTAATATTTATCATTTTTAACTCAATCGGAGCTCTAGGAATAGGTGTTCCTGTCACCACACTGGAAGCTGTACTTCTTAATTCTCCATTCAATGTGACAATTTTATATTGATAGGATTGTCCAATCTGTAAACCTGTAATCTCTTTGTTTAATGTGTTGATTGTATCGATTAAAACATTATCTTGATAAATTTCATACGATGTCGCATTTTGGATCGAATTCCAAGATAACACGAGTGTACTCGCATCCTTAGACACTACTTTAAGTGTAGGTGCTTGCGGTGGAGTCATAATGGATTTGACTTCACTATAACCACTGTATACTTTCGTCGTACCTGCCATACGATACGCTCTGATACGATAATTGAATACGGTATTTAGAGTTAAACCTGTATGATTTGTACTTAGTGTCGTAACACTTCTTAGAATCGTATAGGTAGTACTCGTTCCCTTACTATATGAGATTTCATACCCATTCGCACCTTCTACAGTATTCCAAGATAAACTTGAAGTTGTTAAGTTTATGCTTACACTAAGATTTGTTGGGGTTAATAAGATTGTTTTATCACTGATTGTGTTTGAAAATGAACCTTTGATCGAATTTTCTATTGCCCTAACTTTATAAAAATACGTTGTATTAAATAATGCTTTTGTGTCGATAAACTGAGTTTCTGATGTAATCGTCTGTAAAGAATACGTACCATTTAAACTTGTCGAACGCCAAATCTCGTAACTTGAACTATTGATGACAGGATTCCACTTTAATTCAAATCCATTATAATTCTTAGATAGTATTTTAAGTTCAGTTGGTGCAGCAGGAATGGGAATACCTGTTACGCTACTCGAATCTGTACTTCTAAGTTCACCATTCAACGCAACAACCTTAAATTGATACGATTGACCTAATTGTAAACTGGTAATCTCTTTGCTTAATGAGTTGATTGTATCAATATGTACATTATCTTGATAAATTTCATACGATGTCGCATTTTGAATCGCATTCCAAGTTAACACAAGTGTACTCGCATCTTTAGACACAAGTTTTATAGTAGGTGCTTGCGGTGGTGTCATAAGACTTTTGATATCAGAATAAGCACTATAAATACGAGTTGTGCCTGCTAAACGATACGCTCTAACTCGATAATTATATTTCGTATTCAACGATAAACCAGTATGCGTTGTACTGATTGATGAAACAGTTCTTAAAACAGAATATGTCATACTCAATCCTTTGGAGAAAGAAATTTCATATCCCTCAGCACCCTCAACTTTTACCCAACTCAGACTTGTACTTGAACTTGAAGTAAATGATAAAGTTAAATCACTTGGAATTTTTAAACTCGTTTTTGCAGAAATACTATTTGAAAATGACCCTTTTATTAGATTACTAATAGATCGCACTTTATAATAATAGGTCACATTAAAGGATGCTTTTGTATCTGTAAACTGAGGTAAAGACGTAGATCCAATAAGAGAAAAAGTCCCAGTTGGGCTTGTCGAGCGATAAATTTCATACGCTGTACTATTGATAACAGTATCCCACATTAGACTAAATCCATTATAATTTCGATCAGTAAAAGTCAAATTAAGTGGAGCGGCTGGAATTGGAACACCTGTTACACTTATGGATGGACTACTTTTTAATTCTCCATTCAAGCTAATCATCTTTAAACTATAGCTTTGACCGATATTCAAACCCGTAATATCATATGAATTACTATTTGAATTAACAGTGTCAAAAAGATTATCATCAAGATAAATCTCATACTGTGTCGCATTTACTACACTATTCCATGTAAGGGTTAAGCTTGACTCATCTTTAGACACAACTTTTAAGGTTGGGGCAATGGGTGGAGTCATAACACTTTGAATCGAAGAGTATCCACCAT
>JAJZTY010000103.1:0-3199 GCA_021847325.1 Bacillota bacterium | reverse complement strand
TGTATGTGAAGTATTTGGTAAAGTACTCGTCTTCAAAACACTGTATGTCGTACTTGTTCCTTTTGCATATGAAATCTCATAACCTTGAGCACCATCGACAGAGTTCCATACAAGATTAGAACTTGTATTTGAACTTAAACTCACATTAAGATTCTCAGGACTTTTAAGTGAAGTTCTTGCGCTAAGAATATTTGAATGAGTCGTAGTTTTGATAAGTGAAGAAGTAGGTACAACTTTAAAATAAAACAATTGATTGAAATTAAGATTATTTGTTTTATATTGAGTTGTTGATACACTCGCAACCTTAACTAAATTGGTAGAAGAAGTACCTTGATAAACATCATACGATTGTGCACCAATAACCGAATCCCATCCTAATTCAATTTGATTATAATTCGTAGAAACAATTCTAAAATTCTGAACCGCATCTAGTTTTTTAATGATATTTGAGATAGAAACTAACTCTGTTGTACGATTACCAGCTAAGTCAGTCGCTACAAATTCAAAAGATCCATTTTCAGTAAAAGTATAGGACGAAACATTAAGCGATCCTTCATTGGTTGATGCATAAACAGTAATCGCTTGATCAGTATAGTCTGTTACATATGGTTCAATCGTAATAACCGGTGGAATGAGATCAGGTTCTGACGCAATAATAGTTATCTGAAAACATCCTATCCAAAGGAGTGTGACAAAACTCATAAAAAGATACTGAATCATTTTTTTCATGCAATCATTATACATTAATCAGCTTTTATTAATAGTACTCACAAACAAATATCCAAACAAAAATAGTTCGTTAGATATATTTAAGGTTTCTATGTATTATTTTCTTTTTCCATAATTAAAGCGGAAGATACTTATATCAGTAATTTTATTCGTTTTAAATTTTAAAAAACAACCGATTTTCAGTATTTCGGTTGTTTTATATGTTTAATGGTGGAGATAATCGGACTCGAACCGACGACCCCATGATTGCGAACCAAGTGCTCTACCAACTGAGCTATATCCCCATTAAACTAATTATAGTTTAATCCATCAATAAATAAAATAAGATCAGACATAGAATTAATCGGTATAATATTCGATTCTTTATAAAGCAACTCTTTAGATTGGAATCCCCACGCAACAGGACAAATAGGAATTCCAAACTTCTGTGCAGTCTCAATATCAACTGTGCTATCCCCTACTAAAATAATTTCATCTTTTGAACAACCCATTTGATTCATCGCTTCAATAATTCCTTGAGGATCCGGTTTACGTTTATGATTCACGTCATCACCATAAACACAATCAAACTTAAAATCATTAAAATGTGCTTTCACAAGTTGATTCACATACTTTTGTGCTTTATTCGATACGATGGATAATCTGTAATTCTTTTCCAACGTTTTTAATGTTTCAATCACAGAATCATACGGAACCGTCGTATCGTTATAACAAGATGCATAAAACGCATGAAACAATTCAACCGCATCATCCAGATAAACTAAATACTCATTCGGTAATGAACGTGTAACTAACATCCGAATCCCATCGCCTAAATACGATTTTATTGTCTCTATTTCGAGAGGTTCACATCTAAAAAAGGCACGCACATCATTAATCGCAGTGCACAAATCTGTATCGGTACTTAATAAAGTACCATCTAAGTCAAATATAATTCCTTTTATCATTTAAATATTCTAACATGTTTTTGATTATGTTAAACTGAATAAGGTGAACAAAATGAAACAAATTAAAATGGTCGTATTTGATATTGATGGCACATTGCTAAGTGCAGGAAAAGATAAGATTGAAGAATCTGCAGTAAACGCTATCCATAAACTCAAAGAAAACGGAATAAAAGTACTCGTTGCGACAGGACGTAGTATGGGCTTTATAAAAGATCACGTAAAAGAAGTACTAGACTGTGATTACTATGTCACAATCAATGGTCATTGTGTTCTTGATCGAAACAAAGAAGTCATTATTCGACACACGATTAATCCAGATAGCGTCAATCGTATGCTAGATTTATGTAAGAAACTCAATATTCCAATGGGTTTAAAAACAGCTCATCAAATGGTAGTTCTCAACGATTATGATGGATTCTATAAACATTATTCTCAAGGATTCGATGTAAGACATCTACTCTTAGATGATACTCAAAATCATGACTACTTTATTAAAGTCGATGCCCCATTAAGTATTTTCTTAATTACTCCATTCAATTTTATAGAACCTTATATGAAAGACTTCCCTGAATTTCAATTCATCGGTGCAGGACCTGTTAGTATGGATGTGTTTGGATCCGATATCAATAAAACTCTAGGTATAGAAGAAGTACTAGAGCTTAATCAATTAACCTGGGATAATGTGATGACATTCGGTGATGGAGACAATGATATCGATATGACACTAAAAGCCGCAATCGGTATTTCAATGGGAAATGCGACTGAAAATATGAAAGCAATCTCTGATTTTGTGACTCTAAATGTTGATCAAGGTGGAATTGAACACGGATTAAAACATTATAATTTAATCTAATCAAACAAAAACTCATTTTTATCAAATGAGTTTTATTTTATTCGTTCTAGATGAACTACAGTTTCAAGTAATGGAGTATGTGTAAATAAATCAAAGGGTTGAATTTGTTTAATCTTATACTTTGACTTCAAATCATTTAAGTTCTTAGCCAAAGTACTTGGATTACAGGATATATACACAATATCTTTAATCGATTGATTCAAGATTGTTTTTATCATTTCATCACTTAAACCAGAACGTGGAGGATCAATTACGAGTACATCAACTTCAGTAGATAGAGAAGATAGTTTTTGAGCCGCATCCCCTACGATAAAATTAATATTATCAATGTGATTTAGCTTAGCACTCACATTAGCACTATCAATCGCATCTTGAGAAAATTCAATCCCCGTTACATATTTACTCTTCTTCGCAAGTAGAAGGGATAAAGCACCAATACCACAATAGGCATCTACGACACGCTTATCCGATGGGACTAAATCACTAACAGCTTTAAATAAAAGAGAAGCTTGATGCGTATTTAATTGAAAGAATGCTTTTGGATTTAAAGAAAACTTAAGATCTTCGAATTCAAAATCCAACGTTTCTTTACCTGCCACATGAACTAAACGCTTACCAAATGGATCCATCGCATGACGATCTGTATTCACACTATGATAAAGAGATGTAA
>JAJZTY010000009.1 GCA_021847325.1 Bacillota bacterium | reverse complement strand
AGCGGTGACATGAATAAATACGCGATTCAAGATATTCCTGAATGGGTTGATCATGTTCAATCAGCTAATTTAGCATGGTATCAAATTGATAACTGGGGTTATTATATTAATGGATGGTTTAATACTTTGTTTGGTCAAAAGGAAATGATACAAACAACGGATGGATTTAACTATGTTTCTATAAATGGAAAGATATATATATTCTCTGGATTAACATCTGTTGGTAGTGATCGTTCTATTGTAGGATTTGCGCTTATCAATTTAAGTACAAAAGAAGCTACATATATAAAAATTGGTGGAGCAGATGAATATTCAGCTATGAACTCTGCAATTGGCCAGGTTCAACATTTAAATTACACATCTACATTCCCTCTATTACTTAATATAGAAGGACTACCTACTTATTTCATGGCATTAAAGGATTATGAGGGTTTAGTAAAGCTTTATGCGATGGTTAGTGTTCAGGATTATTCGATTGTTGGTGTTGGGGCAACTGTAGAAGAAACAAGAATGTCTTATATTAATCAATTACTTGATAAGCAATTAATTGATGTTAAAGTTACAGATAAAACAATAGTAGAAGGAGTAGTTTCTACCATTGTTCAAACTAATGTAGATGGTACAACATTCTATTACTTTACTTTAGAAGGCAATAATAATTTATTTACTGCTTCATCAAAGTTAAGTCTTGAATTAGCACTTACAAAAGTTTTAGATTCAGTAAGACTCGAAGTAAGTTCTATAAAGGATAATGTATTCGAAGTTAATATGTTTGATAATATTAATTATAATTATTAGAACAGCTATGCTGTTCTTTTTCTTAGGAGCTTTGGTATAATAGATTAAATCGTATAAAAGATAGAAGGGTGGACTCAATGAGTACTCATCTTTGTGTAAGAAGTGCTTTTTCATTGCTTAATGGAACAATGTCTGTTCAAAAAGTAGTCGATCAAGCCAAAAAACTTGGATACAAATCAATTGCTCTTACAGATGTCAATACTATGTATGGCACAATGGAGTTTGTTTTAGCGTGTAAAAAAGCAGATATTCATCCTATTATAGGGTTAGAAATAAAAGTTTCATACAAAGATTATAGTTTTCCTATATTATGTTTAGCTAAAAATGATAATGGTTATAAAGCACTATTAAAATTATCAAGTTACATCAATACTGAACGTAAAAATATTGATATCGATCAATTAACTCCTTATATAAATGATGTTTTTTATATTATATTTTCAGATGAGAGTCTATTTGATAATTCATTATTAAATGGTAATGAAGATGATATTAAAACACTTACACATGAAATACGAAAATTTATTCCGAATTTTGTATTAGGTATAAGTAAACAAGAAGACAAATTTGTAAAAAATCAGAATATAAAATTAAAGAATATTTTAAATCAATACTCGATTTTGTCATGTGCATTGCATAGAGTTTATTATGCAGAAGCGGATGAAGATGAAAATCTAAGAGTATTAAGAGCGATTGATAAACAGATGGTGTTATCTGATCGTAATTTAGTTTTAGAGAGTTATCGATATATGTTATCCGAGGATGAGATGATAAACCTCTATGGTATCGAAGATTGCAAGAACACTGAATTAATCGCTAGTCAATGTAATCTAAAATGGGAAAATCAGAAAACATTCTTACCAAAGTTTGATACACCAAATCATGTCACTTCATCTCAATATTTAACACAACTATGTTTAGCTGGATTAGAAAAAAGACTTGAAAATGACGAAAAAATTGGATTGTATAAATCACGTTTAAAAAGTGAATTAGATGTGATTGTATCTATGCAATATGAAGATTATTTTCTTATCGTTTGGGATTTTATACGATTTGCGAAAAGTCAGAATATATATGTAGGTCCAGGTAGAGGGTCTGCTGCTGGGTCATTAGTTTCATATTGTTTAGGAATAACGCATGTTGATCCATTAAAGTATGATTTATTATTTGAAAGATTTTTAAATCCAGAACGAATTTCTCTACCAGATATTGACACAGATTTTCCTGATAATCGAAGAGATGAAGTTATTCAATATGTCTTACAAAAATATGGGAAAGAGCATGTTGCGCATATATCTACTTTTGGGACATTAGCTGCGAAGCAAGTACTAAGAGATGTAGGGCGTGTTATGGAAATTAGTGTTCGTGATTTAGACTCAATTAGTAAAACTATACCTTCGATGTTAAAGATAACATTAGATCAGGCTTATTTACAAAGTATACGTTTTAAACAAATTATTGATTCTGATGAGCGATATCAAAAATTATTTAAAATAGCATCTTCACTAGAAGGTCTACCAAGACATATTTCAACGCATGCAGCAGGAATTGTCATGAGTAGTGTTAATTTAAGTGATGTGGTTCCATTGATTCAAATAGAAGCTGATATGTTATCTACTCAGTATTCAATGGAATATTTAGAATCACTAGGACTTATTAAGATGGATTTTCTTGGTTTAAGAAATCTAACAATTATCGATGAGGTTGTTCAAGCAATTCAAAAAGAAAGAAATATTTCATTGAATATCTTGAAGGTTCCACTAGATGATGAGAAAACTTTGTCACTTATTCGAGCTGTTGATACAGTTGGAATTTTTCAGCTTGAATCAGAAGGAATGAAGAATTTACTGAGACAGATGAAATCAAGTCGTTTTGAAGATATTGTAGCGACGATTGCTTTATTTAGACCGGGTCCTATGGAAAATATACCAGAGTATATACATGCAAAAGAACATCCCAAAGAAGTTAAATACATTGTCCCAGAATTGAAGCCAATTGTTGAATCTACTTACGGAATACTAATTTATCAAGAGCAAATTATGCAAGTTGCGCAAAAAATGGCAGGTTTCAGTCTAGCTAAAGCTGATTTATTGAGAAAAGCTATGAGTAAGAAAAATGCGAGTGAGTTAACTAAGTTAGAGCAAGCATTTGTCGATGGGTGTATTAAAAACAAGTATCCAGAACCTATAGCTAAAGAGGTTTATAATTTAATTTTCAAGTTCGCAAATTATGGTTTCAATAAATCACATAGTGTTGCCTATGCTATGATTTCCTATCAGATGGCTTATTTAAAGGCGAATTATCCTGAGTTTTTCTTTATAGCTTTACTTAATAGTGTAATTGGAAGCGAAGGTAAAACATTTGAATATATCCAAGAGGCAAAGAGTCATAGTATTAAAATATTGGGTCCTTCTATTAATTCAAGTAAGGATAAGTATTTTTTAGACAATAATTCTATTCGTTTTCCTTTACAAATAATTAAAGGAATTGGAACGGTTCTATGTAAAGAAATATTAAATGAACAAAGTAAAGGTAAATTTATCGACTATTATGACTTTATAGTAAGAATGAATACACGACGTATATCAAAGTCTAATTTTGAATCATTAATCGATGCTGGAGCACTTGATGAGTTTAATCTTAGTCGTAATACTATGAAAGCTTCGTTACAAGATGCGCTTAATTATGCAGATATGATTAAAATAGAAAAGAATCAACAAATTTCTATTGATACTACATTGGTAAAACCATTAGAATTAATTTTTATTAAAGATCATGCTCTAGAAAGAGTTGAAAATGAAAGAGCTGTACTGGGTTTCTATTTAAGTGATCATCCGTTAATTCATATCAAGAAGAAATATAATGAGATGAACTCTATTGCATTATTACAAGTATCAAATTCTAATCAAAGTTTTATTGCGATGATCAAGAAAGTTAAACAACATAGAACTAAAACAGGTAGTTTGATGGCATTTATTCAGGTGTATGATGATAGTGGTGAGATTGATTGTGTTTTAATGCCTAATATTTACCAAGTTATTTCAGAACAATTAAAAAATGGGGCAATATTTAGAATAGAAGGAGTTATTGAAAAAGAAAAGTCGTGTTTTGTTAAAAAGATTGATATGATTGAACGATAGAGGAGGATAGTATGGCTAAACTGTTAATTGTGGATGATGAAGCAAAGATTAGAGAAGTGGTGAAAGAATATGCCATGTTAATGCATGAGTTTGAAGTAGAAGAAGCTGAGAATGGTTATATTGCGCTTCAACTCGTAAATAAGAATGAGTATGATTTAATTGTTTTAGATATAATGATGCCTGTAATGGATGGATTTACAGCTTGTAGAGAAATTAAAAAAATTAAGAATATTCCTATTATTATGCTTTCAGCTCGAGATGAGGAATATGATAAATTACATGGTTTTGACTTAGGGGTAGATGATTATGTTGTTAAACCATTTAGTCCTAAAGAATTGATGGCAAGAATTAATGCAGTACTAAAAAGAAATTCAGAGAAAGAACATAATAAGTATGTGTTTGAAGGATTAGAAGTTGATATTGATGCTAGAGACGTTTTTGTGGATAAACAAAAAATCACTCTAACTCCAAAAGAGTTTGATCTTTTAGTTTATTTAATTCGAAATAAAAACACAGCAATTAATCGTGAAGTTCTATTAGAAAAAGTATGGAATTATTCTTACTTTGGGGATGATCGTACCGTTGATACTCATGTAAAAATGTTGCGTCATAATCTTAAGGAGTATCGTAAGTTTATAATAACGGTTAGAGGAACGGGGTATAAGTTTGAAGTTTGATTTTAGAAATATTCGATTTAGAACATGGCTATATTTCTTCACCTTAATGTTAGGTGTTTTAGTCATGTTGTGGTTGATGCAAATTGTACTATTAAGTGCATATTTTAAAGAAATGAAGATCAATCAGGTCAAAGATGTTTCAGTTATTATTGAAGATAGCATTAAAGAAAATAGATTTAGTTTAAAAGTTCAAATTAGTGCGGTTCAAAACAATGTATGTGGGCTTGTTTATAATAGTAAAGGTAAGCTTTTATATCAAGTTGATGCATTAGGCTTAGGTTGTGTATTAAATTCTAATGCGATTGGATTTACTCAAAAGATTGAAAATTATACAAATTTAGTCGATGAGTCGAGTGAAGGTGAGTTCGCATTAACTGTTACAAACTCTGTCATTCAACAAGATATGATTATCTATGGTAGAAAACTTGATTTGCCATTAGGCAGTTACTATATTTTTTTAAATTCAAGTTTATTGCCAATTGATTCTACGATTTCAATTCTTCAACAACAATTCATCTATGTTACCATCATCGTATTTATATTATTTAGTATCGTTTCTTTGATTATATCGAGTCGTTTATCAAAACCGATTATCAATTTAAAGAAAGAGACTATTAAATTAGCGCATGGTGATTATGATGTTCATTTTGAAAGTGGTGAGTTTACAGAGTTTACAGAGTTAGCTGAGACTCTTAACTATACTTCTGGACAATTAAAGAAAATGGATGAATTAAGGAAAGATCTAATTGCTAATGTTTCTCATGACATTAAAACTCCTCTTACAATGATAAAAGCATATGCTGAAATGATTAAAGATATTTCTGGTGAGAATAAGAAAAAGAGAGAAGAACATCTTGATGTTATCTTAGATGAAGTTACTCATCTAGATCATTTAGTTCAAGATATGACTCAATTATCTCAATTTCAATCTAATGCATTAACTCTACAAGTAAAGAATTTTAATGTGGTAGATTTGGTTAATGAGTCATTAAGATTATTAAATGGTTTAATTCAATCGGAACGAATTAAAGTTCAAGTTTATTCGCCGAATGAAGTTATTGTAGTAGGTGATCCATTAAAGATAAAACAAGTATTAATAAACTTTATAAATAATGCTATTAAGTTTATTGGTAAAGATAAACAACTAATTATTCAAATTTTATGTGAACCAGAAGTAGTAAGAATTGAAGTCATTGATCATGGAATAGGGATTGCTGAAGAAGATATTGCTTATATATGGGATAGATACTATAAAATTGATAAACATCATCATAGAAATGTAGCTGGAACAGGATTAGGTTTAAGTATTGCGTCAGCTATATTAAAGAGTCATGGTTACAAATATGGTGTTATAAGTGAATTAAATCAAGGAAGTGTTTTTTGGTTCGAAATGAAGTATGCTAAAAAACCATCACACGTGTTATGAGAACAATCGATTATATTCCAAATTCTAACTTAAAATTGATGCAAGATTCGCATCTTTTTAAGATGACTTCTGATTCAATACATTTATGTCAATTTATAAAAGTTCGAAAGAATGATAAGGTACTTGATATTGGATGTAATAATGGTGTTATTACGATGTATGCAAAATTATTCACTAAGAATATTTGTATTGGTATTGATATAAATTCTGATGCCATTATATTGGCTAAAGAGAATTCTATTTTAAATAATCTTGATAAAATTGAGTTTATCAATATCCCATTACAAGAATATAATGATTCAAATATAGATTTAATTTGTTGTAATCCACCATATCATAAAGATTCAGTACATTCTGACAATGCGAATTTTGATCGCACATTAAAGCTTGATGAATTAGCTAAATATAGTTATCCCTTATTAAAGGATAAAGGACGTTGCGCAATAATAATAAAGGCTGAACGTATTTCTGAAGCTATTGTTTTGTTTAATATGTATCATTTTGGTTTAAAAAGAATTCGATTTATTCATCATAGTACACAACATAAAGCAAGTAGTGTGTGTCTGGAGTTCATTAAAAATGGGGTTGAACAAACTATTGTAGAATCACCAATTATTAATTATAAGGAGTCTGTATGAATGGTACTATAGTAAATACATTAGCGATTGTATTTGGTTCATTAATAGGAATGAGCTTGAAGAGTGGGTTTATTAAAGAAAAAAGCAATGCAATAATGGGTGCTTTGGGTTTAAGTGTGATTATTATAGGATTACAAGGAGTTATTCAATATGATTCACCATTAAAGCTTATTGTTTCATTAGCTTTAGGTGTATTAATAGGTGAAATACTCGATTTAGATGGTCTTATCAATCGATTTGCACGCAGAATAGAAAAGCGCTTTGTTAGTTCTGAAGAAGGAAGGTTTGTACAGGGTTTTGTTGGTGCAAGCATTCTTTTTGGAGTAGGAGCTATGGCTATTGTTGGTTCTATACAAAGTGGATTAGAATCGAATGAAACTATTCTTTACACTAAATCATTATTGGATTTTATATCTTCTATCGTTTATGCATCTACTTTCGGGTTAGGGGTATTATTTTCTGGCTTCGTTATCTTGATATATCAAGGTACCATTACAGTATTAAGCTCAGTTATTGCGCCTTTTCTAAATGATGTAATTATTGCGGATGTAGGAGCTGTTGGATCGGCTTTAGTTATGGCGATTGGCTTAAATATGTTAAACATTACTAAATTAAAATTAGCTAATTTTTTGCCTTCTGTATTTGTTGTAATTCTTATATCTTTCTTAATGTTAAGCATTTGACAAGCATTAAAAGTATGGTATACTTACTACGTTGTATTTCCCTAAGTGGAATGCAACCGCACGTTAAGGTTTTTAAGCGCCTAAAAAGGTCACCGCACACGGCGAGTCTCAAAAAACTGAAGGAGGTGCAAATAAATGTACGCAATTATCGAAACAGGTGGCAAACAACTTAAAGTTGAAGTTGGACAAAGTATTTTCGTTGAAAAGCTTTGTGTTGAGCCAGGTGAAGTTGTTGTATTTGACAAGGTATTAGTTGTCAATACAAAATCTACAAAGGTGGGTACACCTTATGTGAAAGGTGCTACTGTTACTGCAAAAGTAGAAAAACAAGGTAAAGAAAAGAAGATTGTTATCTTCAAATACAAGCCTAAAAAAGGTTCTACTCGTCGCAAACAAGGTCATCGTCAACCTTACACTAAACTTGTCATTGAAGCTATCGAAGCTTAATTATGATTAAAGTTGAAGTTGTAAGAAAAAATCAGTTAATCCAAGAAATAACAATTTCTGGACATGCGGATTCAGGTCCTAAAGGATATGATTTGGTTTGTGCAGCGGTAAGTAGTATCGCAACAGGTGCTCTCAATGCATTAGATCAAATTTGTCCCAAGAACGTGCAGTTAGAATTAACTGAAAGTCCGGATGCAATGATTAAGATTAAAGTATTACAAAATAAAGATGAATTGCAGTTGTTGCTTAATATGTTATTAATACAATTAAAAACAGTGCAAGAAAGTCAACAAAAATACATTCACATTAAGGAGGTGTAGTCATGTTGTTTAAGTTAAATATCCAATTATTTGCTTCTAAAAAAGGGGTAGGATCGACTAGAAATGGTCGTGATAGTCACTCGAAGCGTTTAGGTGCAAAGAAATCAGATGGTCAATTCGCTACAGCAGGTTCGATTTTATATCGCCAACGTGGTACTAAGATTCATCCTGGTACAAATGTCGGACGTGGTGGTGATGATACCTTGTTCTCAAAAGTAGACGGTATCGTTAAGTTTGAACGTTTAGGCAAAGACAAAACAAAAGTTTCTGTTTATCCACAAGCATAAAATCCCGTTTAGGGATTTTTTTATCGGGAGGTTAACCCAATGTTTATAGATCGAGTAAAAATTAAAGTACGAGCGGGTAAAGGTGGCGATGGTATGGCCTCTTTTAGACGTGAGAAGTATATTGCCTTAGGTGGTCCATATGGTGGTGATGGAGGTAATGGAGGTAGTATTATTTTCGTTGCTGATTCAAATAAATCTACACTATTAGACCTTAGATTCAATCGTCATATAATGGCAGAAGATGGAAGTAATGGGCTAAATAAAAAGAAACATGGTTCAGCAGGTGAAGATTTCTTTGTAAAAGTTCCAATTGGAACAATAATCAAAGACATTAAACATGATGTTATCATCGCGGATCTTGTTGAAGATGGACAAGAAGCCGTTGTAGCAAATGGTGGACGAGGTGGACGTGGTAACTGGCATTTTGCGACAAGTCGAAATCCTGCACCTGATTTTGCTGAAAAAGGTGAGATGGGTGAAGAAAAAGAGATTGAAGTTGAATTAAAGCTTCTAGCAGATGTAGGATTAGTTGGTTTCCCATCTGTCGGAAAATCAACATTCTTATCTGTTGTCAGTAAAGCCAAGCCAGAGATTGCAGCATATCCATTTACAACTCTTGTTCCTCAGCTTGGAGTAGTTCAAGTACCTGATGGTAGATCATTTGTGCTTGCTGATTTACCAGGATTGATTGAAGGTGCACATCAAGGTAAAGGATTAGGACATCAATTCTTAAAGCATATTGAAAGATGCCGTGTTTTAATTCATCTAATTGATATGGGAGCTGAAGATCATCGTGATCCAATAGAAGATTTTAGAATTATAAATGAAGAATTAGCGCAATATGAGTATCGTTTAACAGAGAGACCTCAAGTTGTTGTCGCAAATAAAATGGATTTACCGGATGCTCAAGAAAATTTACTTCGATTTAAATCAGAATATCCTGATATTCAAGTTTTTGAAGCTATAACACTTATTTCTGAAGGTTTAGATATGGTTCTTTATGCTGTTGCGGATCTACTTGAACAAACATCAAACTTTATTCAAGATGAAATTCAAAATGAAGTTGTTCATTACAAATTTATTGAAGAAATTCCATTTGAAGTACGTCAAATCAAAGAAAATACGTATGAACTATTTGGTGATCGTATTGAAAAGCTGTTCCATCGTGCAGATATTACCACTGAACAAGGTGCTCAACGATTTGCTCGTCAATTAAGACACTTAGGTGTTGATCAAGCTTTACGAGCTAAAGGCGTTAAGGATGGAGATATTATTGTTATAAAGGATTACCAGTTCGTATTTATGGATTAGTTGTTGTGTTATAATATCTCTATGATTGCATTTATCAAAGGAAAAGTTCATAGTTTTACACTTGATTGGGTTATTTTAGATTGTGGGAATATAGGCTATAAAATCTATTTTGCACATCCTGAGAAATTAAAACTTAATGAAGAAGTATTACTTTATACTTATCAATACATTCGTGAAGATGAACATAGTTTATTTGGTTTTTTAAGCCAAACTGATTTTGATTTATTCACAAAGTTAATTAGTGTAAAGGGAGTTGGTTGTAAAACAGCCAATTCCATTTTTGCATCTAGTAATTCAGATCGATTAATTCAAGCTATTGAAGTATCTGATATTGATTATTTAAAGAAATTACCTGGTATTGGTGCTAAGACTGCTTCTCAAATCATCTTAGATTTAAAGGGAAAATTAGTTTCAGAACATAAAGAAGATAGTAGGTTATCAAAATCTCTACTAGATACATTTGATGCGTTAAAATCATTGGGTTATAAACAAGCGGAACTAAACCCATTAGTAAAACAGTTAGAGAAGAGTACTGATCAATCGACGGATGCCTTATTAAAATTGTCTTTACAAATTTTAGGCCAAAAACGAGGTAAGTAATGGAAGATCGATTATTATCATCAAATCTTATGCAGGAAGATGAGGACATGAATTTACGTCCTCAATTTTTGAATGAATACGTTGGTCAAGAACATTTAAAAGAGAATTTAAGAATATTTATTCAAGCCGCAAAAAATCGTTCTGAAAGTTTAGATCATGTTTTATTATATGGTCCTCCAGGATTGGGAAAAACAACATTAGCGTATATTCTTTCACATGAAATGGAAAGAAATATTAGAATTACGAGTGGTCCTAGTATTGAAAGATCGGGTGATCTAGCCGCAATATTAAGCACTCTTGAGCCTGGGGATGTATTATTTATTGATGAGATTCATCGATTACCAAAAGTTGTAGAGGAAGTATTATATCCCGCAATGGAAGATTATGCGATTGATATCGTGGTAGGTAAAGATGCATCTGTACGCTCTATTCGTTTGGATCTGCCTCCTTTTACTCTTGTAGGGGCAACTACTCGTGCAGGTGATTTAACTGCTCCATTAAGAGATCGATTTGGTATAGTTAGTAAATTAGATTATTATACGATTGCGGAACTAGGACAAATAATACATCGTACATCAAGAGTTTTAGAGACTCCAATTGATGAAGAAGCGATTATTGAAATAGCGAAGAGGAGTAGAGGAACACCTCGTATTGCGAATCGATTATTTAGACGAGTAAGAGATTTTGCGCAAGTATTAAATCAAGGTAGAATTAGTTTAGAAATCGCTAAACATGCATTAGATAGACTAAAAGTTGATCATTTAGGGCTAGATGATGTTGATATTCGTTATTTAAGAGGCATCATTGAACGATTTAAAGGTGGACCTGTTGGATTAGAGGCAATAGCCTCGAGTATTCAGGAAGAAGCTATGACATTAGAAGATGTCTATGAACCTTACTTATTACAGATTGGTTTTATAAATCGAACAGCACGTGGACGTGTTGTAACACTTAAAGCTTATGAACACTTAGGTTTAAAGATACAAGAAGGACTTTTCGAGTAATTCTTGTTTTTTTATGTTAGGATTTAACATATGAAAAAGAATAGTATGTTTCTAATTTTAGGTTTAATAACTACAGTATTATCCAAGTATCTTCAATTTTATTCAAGTTCGAAAATTGGTGATGTTATTGTATTATTTTCTGGAGCTTTTTTTGTGTGTTCTATTATTTTTTCATTTCCTAAGTTCAATTTTAATTATGAAACTAAAAAGACTGAATCAGTTTTATTCTTAGTTCAGTCAGTCGTTGTAGTTTTATTATTTCAGATAATGATGATTTTTATAGTAAATCAATATTATATTAGTTTAGTTTTATTGATTCCAATACTTATCTTAATAAAGTTATTAATTCCAAAATGGAAATATTTAATTAAATAATTTTTAATATTTCAAATAGATCGTCTAATTTATTTAATGATTTTTTATTTGAACTCACAATATGATCATCTAAGCGTTGATCAAAATATGCCCATTGTGCCCAGATGAAATCAACATTTGCATTTTTAGCCATTTCATATCCTACCGGCATATCGTCAATTACAAGAATAGATTCTGGTGATATTTGAAGATCCTCAATAGCTTTATGAATAGGGTATGCATTTGGTTTTAATTTATCTTTACCATGATCATGAGCAAATATTAAGTCTGGTTCAAATCCAAAGTGATCAAGATAATCTCTCTTTATTTCTTTTGATTCAGAATAAGAGACCACAACAATCTTTCCACCATTCTTTTTAAACTGAGTTAATATTTCCTTCCATCCATCAAATGCATCAGCCTGTTTAACTTCAGTGTGTGATTTCCAAATCTTGTATTCAATTTCCATTTCTTCATCATTGAATTGATAACGTTCTTTACATAGATGGTTGAATCCGAAAATGAAACAATGATGATTAAAGTCTTCAAATGTTAAGGGTTCTTCATTAGGTCTTAGTGTTTTTAATGTATGCAAAAAAGCAGGATAGTGAATACTTTGACTACTATTTACAACTGTATCATCGTGGTCTAAAACTAAACATTTATATTTCATTTCTCTATTTTATCATAAGTTGGTGATAATGCTTATGGTATAATAACTAAGCGAAAGGAGACTTCAAATGAAAGTTTGTCTAATAGCAGGGGGAACAGGTGGTCATATTTATCCAGCTTTAGCGTTTGCGAAAGCTTTAAAGGATAAAGATTCTAGTCATGAAATCTTTTTTATTGGTAATCACGAAAGAATGGAATCTGAGTTAGTTCCTCAACATGGTTATGCATTTGAAGGCTTATCTACCAAAGGATTACAAGGCAATATATTCAAAAAAATATATGCATTATATACATTATTTTTTAAACGTAAAAAAGTTAAATCAATTTTAAATCAATACAAACCCGATGTTGTGATTGGATTTGGTGGTTATGTTTGCGTTCCAGTTATTATGGAAGCTAGACGATTAAAGATAAAAACATTCCTACATGAACAGAATGCGATTGCTGGTAAAGCAAACCTTTTCTTATCTCGTTTTGTGGATGGAATTGTTGCTAGTTATGAAAATAATCTAAATGAATTTCCTAAAGATAAAACACGCTTATTGGGAAACCCAAGAACATATGTTTTTTTAAATAGTGATAATAATTTAAATATATTTGATGAGTATAAATTAGATTCAAAAAAGAAAACAGTTTTGTTCGTTATGGGATCATTAGGATCAGAATCAGTTAATCAAATTATGGGGAGTTTACTTGAATTATTAGATAAACATGATATTCAATCAATATATGTGACTGGTAAGAAACACTATGAGTCATTTATTGAAAACAATGATGAAACTAAAAATATTAAGATTGTTCCATATATTGATCAAAAATCAGTTATGCAACAAGTTGATTTAATGGTAACTCGAGGTGGTGCTACAACAGCTGCAGAAATAATGGTAACAGGCGTTCCATCAATCATTATTCCTAGTCCTTTTGTTCCGAATAATCATCAATTTTATAACGCAAAAGCTTTGATGGAGAAGGATGCAAGTATTTTAGTGGAAGAAAATAATTTAGACAGCCAAAAACTCTTCGCCACTATAATTTCTTTACTTGAAGATGAAGATAAACTTAAAGTGATGAGTAATAATGCTAAATTATTAGGTCATCCTAATGCGGCACAGGATTTTATAAATTGGGTTTTTGAGGAGTTGAATAATGGTAAATTTAATTGAAGTCTTACATAAATTTGGAGATGTTAAAGAGAATATATCAATTAAAACTCTTACTAGTTTTAGAATTGGTGGATTAGCAAAATTTGTATTTTATCCAAACTCTATAGAGAACTTAATTGAAAGTATTAAATATTTATATGAAAACCATGTATCTTATAAAATATGGGGTATGGGATCGAATATTCTAGCATCTGATTATGAGTATGATGGTGTTATCATTAAATTAGATCATATGTTAAATACAATTGATATAAAAGGCGAGACTGTGTTAGTTGATGCGGGAGTGAGTTTAATAACATTAGCTTATAAGACATGCTTACTTGGATTATCTGGATTCGAGTATGCAACTGGTATTCCTGGTTCTGTTGGTGGAGCTCTTTATATGAATGCTGGGGCATATAAACATGATACTTATGAAATATTAAATAAAGTACTTGTTTTAAGAAATAATGAACTTGAGTGGTTAAATAAGGAAGATATTCAGTATTCTTATCGACATACTAGCTTTTGTGATCATAAAGAATGGATTATTTTAAAGGCAGAGTTTAAATTAACACAGGGTAATGTGGATGATATACAAAGAGTGATTGAAGATCGTAAACAAAGAAGATTTCAATCTCAACCTTTAAATTTACCTAGTGCTGGTAGTGTTTTTAGGAATCCTAGTAGTATGTATGCGTGGCAAGTTATTGATCGTATTGGCCTTCGTGGTAAACAAATAGGGGGTGCTATGTTTTCATTAGTCCATAGTAACTTCATTGTGAATGTTGATCATGCTAAGGCTGAAGATGTTTATGAACTTGTTCAGTTGGCAATTCGATTAAGTAAAGAAGAGTTAGAAATTGATTTGATACCTGAAGTAGAATTCTTTAATTGGAGATGATATGACTGAAATTCCGTCTGTTGATGAATTAATTTCTGAATCTAGGAATGAAAAGAAACTGAATCGAAAGAAAAAAATAATCAAAGTATTATTAACTTTAATTGCTTTTATAATTATTTCATTATCAATCTATCTGTATTTTAATTCTTCAATTTCGAAATTAAACAAAATAAATGTTTATGGTAATAGTAATATTAGTGATAATTTTATAAGTGAAAAAGTATTTAATTCTGCTTCTTTGTTTTCATTGTTGGATTTTGGTTATACTTTAACAAAAGATGTTGAGTCTAATCCATTACTTAAATCTATTGAGTTTAATTATCTTAGTCCAAGTGAATTAGATATTTATATAGAAGAATATGCTGTATTAGCTTATTTAAATGATTTACAAGGGGTTTTAATTGAAACGGGGAAATTGTATTCTTTTAATGAGTTTGAGCCAATATCATTAAAGGAATTGATTTATATATCAGGTTATGATGAAGAAATTGAGTATTTACGTCTAAAAGATGCTTTAATAGAGTTAGATGATAGTACTAAATTAATGATTTCTGAAATTATTCAAGAAGAAAAAAGTTATGATAAGTATTATGCAAAAATAATTATGTATGATGGAATTATAGTTTATTCATCATTAACTACACTCAATGTGTTGGATAATTATGCTGCAATTCGGAGTGCATTAAATCCAGAACATCAATGTATAGCCATTGACGAAATTAAAGCTGTGCCTTATAGTTTTTCTTGTTTACCGTGAATTTTTGAATAAAATTTAATATTTGATATAATGAAAATGCAACAAAGGAGAAAAATATGTCAATCGAGCGATCAACGCAATTAGGTAATATCAATATTAGTCATGAAGCAATCGCTAGTCTTGCTGGAGGGGTTGTTACTGAATGTTATGGCGTTGTTGGTATGGCATCTCAAAAAGTTTTGAAAGATGGGATTGCTGAACTCTTAAGAAAAGAGAATTACAGTAAAGGTGTTATAGTTAGAGAAAGTAATCAAGGGTTAGAACTTGATTTATACATTATTATTGGTTTTGGAGTTAAAATCTCTGAAGTTGTAAATGAAGTTCAAAAGAAATGTAAGTATGTATTAGAGAAATCTCTTGATTTGAAATTTAGTGGTATAAATGTTTATGTTCAAGGCGTTAGAATGATTGGTTAGGTGCGAAATGAATAAACTAGACGGATCCTTATTTAAATCCATGTTGGTGAGTGGAGCAAATAACTTAACAAATCATCACCATGAAGTTGATGCTTTAAATGTATTTCCTGTGCCTGATGGTGATACTGGAACAAATATGAATTTAACATTTACTGCTGGAGTTAAAGATACTCAAGCAGTATTATCTATGAATGTTGGTGATATTGCTAAGGTGTTATCAAAAGGCTTATTAATGGGTGCTAGAGGTAACTCTGGTGTAATTTTATCCCAGATTTTTAGAGGCTTTTATCAAAGTGTTGATGGTAAATCTGAATTATCAGCAAAAGATTTTGCCGATGCATTTGTTAAAGGTACTGAAATCGCATATAAAGCAGTTATGCGACCTGTTGAAGGAACAATACTAACTGTTTTAAGAGAAAGCAGTAAGCAAGCTTATGATTTCTTAGATACTTATCCTAATAAAAACATTATTGAATACTTTGATTTTTTAATTGCAGCTGCACATGAATCATTATTACGTACACCAGATTTATTACCTGTATTAAAAGAAGTTGGTGTAGTTGATAGTGGAGCATTTGGTTATATTAAAATTCTTGAAGGTTTTCGATTAGGTCTTAAGGGAACACCTGTTGCTTTACTTGAAAATATCGAAACGACTGAAGGTGTTCAAAAGAACTTAGAGAATGAGGAATTTGGGTACTGTACTGAATTCATTATTCGATTAAACGATGAAACAGTCAGAAGTTTTAAAGAAGATGAACTAAGGGATCGTTTAGCTCGTATCGGTGATTCTTTGGTTGTTGTTCAAGATGAAGAAATTGTAAAAGTTCATATTCATACATTGATCCCTGGAGATGCATTAAATATTGGACAACGATATGGAGAATTTTTAAAATTAAAGATTGAAAATATGCAGGAACAACATGATCATTTATCACACATGAAAAATGATGTTGTATCGAAAAAAGCAGAAAAGAAGAAATATGCGATTATAGCAGTCGCAGCAGGAGATGGTGTCAAAGAATTGTTTGAATCCTATCGTGTAGATGTTGTTATTAGTGGTGGTCAAACCATGAATCCTTCTACGGAAGACTTCGTTGCGGCTATTCAATCTTTAAATGCTGAACATATATTTGTACTTCCAAATAATTCAAATATTATTCTAGCTGCTCAACAAGCTGAATCACTCATTGAAGATACGGATGTTAGAGTATTACCTACTAAGAGTATTCCTCAAGGGCTAAGCGCATGTATTATGTTTAATCCTGAAGTGAGTGTTGATGATAATGTCAATGAAATGACAGCAGCATATAAAAATGTTAAAACAGCTATGGTTACTTATGCGATTAAAGACACAAGTTTTGAAGGTGTTGAGATTAGTGCTGGTGACTATATGGGCATCTTAGAAAAATCAATCGTTTGTAGCACGAAAGATAAATTAGATGCGACAAAAGAATTATTAAAGCAATCAATAACTGATGATGATGGTTTAATAACTATATTAGTCGGTGAAGATGTAAGTGATGAAGAACAAACTAAGATTGAAGAATTCATTTCATCAGAATTTGATCATTGTGAAGTCGAGGTAACAAAGGGGTTACAGCCTGTTTATTCCTTTATCTTTGGAATCGAATAAAAGGGCATTCAGCCCTTTTCTTTTATATGAAACTAAATCAAGTTAAACTGACCAAACGATTATACGAAAAATTAAGTGATGCAGGTTTTGAAACTGTTGAATCTTTACTATGGCATTTCCCTTATCGTTATGATGAAGTTTCTATCATACCTTATTCAGATTGGAAGATTGGAGATAAAGTTTGGTTAGAAGGAGTAATACAAGAGCCATTTAAGTGTTTAAGATTACCTAAGAATCGTACTGTTACTCGGTTCATGTTTCAAAGTAACCAAGGATTATTTCAAGTAAGTATATTTAATCGTCCATGGTTAAAATCAAATATGCAGATTAGTTTACAAGCGCGATATGATGGAAATAATAATCTTGTTGGTCTAAATTACAATACAAACTCACTTATTGATCAGCTTGGTATTATTCCAATCTACTCATTAACAAAGGAACTTAGTAATAAGGATTTTATTAATGTTATGTCAAAAGTATTGAATTATATGGATGAATGCATTGTAAATGATGTTCCTGATGAATATCGATTAAAGTATAAATTATTAACATTAAAACAATCCATTTACCAAATACATAAACCAAGTAATCTAAATGCAATTTTCTTAGCTAAAAGAACACTAAAGTATGAAGAATTTCTAAGATTTCAAACAAAACTACAACTCAATCGACAAGTTAACTTTGGGCAAATGTTTGGTAAAAGTAAGATTTTTGATCGCAGGATTATCAATAATTGGATGAAATATTTACCATTTGAGCTAACCATTCAACAAAAAACAGTACTTGATGAAATCTTAAATGATTTACAGTCAAAACAAAGAATGAATCGATTACTACAAGGTGATGTTGGCAGTGGTAAAACGGTTATTGCAGCGTTAGCTATATATGCGACTGTCCTTTCACATTATCAAGCAGCTTTATTAGTACCAACCGAAATTCTTGCTAAACAACACTATACAAGTATAAAAAGTTATCTTCCTGAAAGCGTTCGAGTTGAAGTGCTTTATTCTTCATTGAGTTCAATTCAGAAAAGAAATATATTAGAAAGACTAAGAAACAATGAAATTGATGTATTAATTGGAACTCATTCAATTATTCAAGATGATGTAAAGTTCTACAATTGTGGCTTAGTTGTTGCGGATGAACAACATCGTTTTGGCGTTGAACAACGAAGAATGTTAAGTGATAAAGGGGATAAAGTAGATTTCTTGCTTATGAGTGCAACACCAATTCCTAGAACATTAGCAGCTGTTTTATTCAATGATTTAAATATCTCTACAATAACATCGTATCATTCGAGTAAAAAACCAATTGAAACGAAGTTAATAAAATCAAATAGTATAAAACCAATTTATAGTGTTCTATTAGATCGTTTAAAAAACAATGATCAAATTTATTTTGTATGTCCAAGTATTGAGTTTGATGAGAATAGTTCGGTAAAGAGTGTTGATCAAATTTATCAAGCATTACTTAAAGGATTCCCAAAAAGTATTCGAATTGGAATGTTACATGGGAAGTTATCACAGGATGAAAAAAATACAGTATTGGATGATTTTCTTAATCATAAAATTGATTGCTTAGTAACAACTACTGTAATAGAAGTAGGTGTAAATGTTCAGTCTGCTAATACAATGGTCATTTACGACAGTGATCGTTTCGGTTTATCACAATTACATCAATTACGTGGAAGAGTTGGTAGGGGAAGTGTTGATGGATTATGTTTTTTATTAACTGATTCGGAAGATGAACTCAGTTTAAAACGTTTGGAAGTATTAGAAAACAGTCAAGATGGTTTTGAAATTGCGAATAAAGATCTAGAACTCAGGGGACCAGGTGAAATTTTTGGATTAAAACAATCTGGGATTCCTAGTTTCTTGATTGCGAATGTCGTTTTGGATCAAGCAATACTTGTGACTGCTCAAAAGGATAGTATTGAAATTTTGAATAAACAGCTGCATTTCAAGGATTGGATTAACTATTGCTTAAAAGACCTTGAAAATCAGAGAATGGATTAAGGTATAATAGAACTATGAATTTACATCAATGGTTAAAAAAACACGGAATTATTACTAATAACATTCATTTGATTGAATGTGCTTTTGTTCATCGTTCATATTTACATGAACATCCAAATTCTTTTCCTGAAGACAATCAAAGATTAGAATTTATGGGTGATGCAGTTTTACAACTTTGGACTGCATCATATTTATATAACCTAAGTCCTAAGATGTCAGAAGGTGATATGACTAAGCTTCGATCAAAAATGGTTTGTGAAAGTTCATTAGCTAAAATTGCCTTAGATTTAGGATTAAACAATTTCTTGAAATTAGGTCACGGAGAAATACTTGAACAAGGACAACTTAGAGATTCTACCGTTGCGGATATGTTTGAGGCATTCTTAGGGGCTTTATATCTTGATTCTGAATATAAATATGTTAATCCTCTATTACAGGAAATCTTTAAAAATATTCAGGATTTTGAACAATACAATAGTATAACTGACTACAAAACGGAGTTACAAGAGTATGTTCAAGCTGATAACAAACGTACGATTACTTATGTTTTATTAAGTGTTGAAGGTCCTTCTAATCAACGTATATTTGAAACAGGTGTTCAAATCGATGGTATTACCTATGGTAAGGGAAAAGGAAGTTCAAAGAAAAGAGCTGAACAGGCTGCAGCTAAAGAAGCTTTAGCTAAGCTAGTGAAATGAGGTAAGTATGAATTTAGATTTATATAGCGAAACAATTGGTTTGAGTTACGAAGAAGCGATTAAAGAAGCTGAACGTTGTTTGAATTGTCGTCATAAACCATGTGTTGATGGCTGTGTTGCACATATGGAAATACCTTCTATGATTAAAGCATTTTTAGAAGGTAGAGGAGAAGAAGCTAAACAAATTGCAGAGTCGAAAAATAGTTTCCCAGAAATCTGTGGACGAGTATGTTATCAAGATATTCAATGTGAAGCTAAATGTGTTCGTATGAAAATGAATGCACCGGTTAAGATTGGTTTAATTGAACGTTTTATTGGTGATCATTATAAATCGATTAAAAAGATAGAATCGAATCCTAAGGGTAAAATCGCAATCATTGGTAGTGGACCTTCTGGCTTATCATGCGCAACTACGTTAAGACAAGCTGGTTTTGATGTGACAGTTTTTGAGAAAAAATCAATTCTTGGTGGTGTATTAAAATTTGGTATTCCTCCATATCGATTACCTAATAATATCGTAGATAATCGTATTCAAGAATTAATGGATTTAGGGGTTGAATTTAAGATTGAAGAAAACTTTGGTAGAACACGTGATTATATTTCATTGTTTGATGAAGGATATGATGCGATGTATCTTGCCATGGGTGCTTCAAAACAAAATTTTTCCAAGATTGAAAATTCGGATCATCCTAAAGTTATCGGTTGGAAACAATTTTTAAGCATTCTAAATATCGGTGAAGATTCTTTCCATGAACATTTTCGTCACATAAAACGTTTGTGTGTTGTTGGTGGCGGTAATGTCGCAATGGATGTCGCAATTTCAGCTGCTAAATTTGGAATTGATACTCACTTAGTTTATCGTAGAACGATTGATTTGATGCCAGCTCGAAAAGCTGAAATTGAAGAGTGTTTGCATTTAGGTGTTAATGTTCACGAACTCGTGGATCCAATTGCAGTTTATGATCATAATGGTGACTTAAGGGTTAAATGTAAACGAACAAAGTTAATTAAAATTGATGAATTCGATCGAGGAACGATTGTGGATGACGATGGTATATTTGAACTCGATTGTGATTTAATGGTAATGGCCATTGGTTCAAGTGTTAAGAAACTAAACTTTGATGGACTAGCTTTGGATGCTCAAGGCCGTATTTTAGTGGATGAGAACTTTCAAACCAATATTGACCGAGTTTATGCAGCTGGTGATATTGTTAGTGGCACAAAAACGGTTATTCATGCATTATCTGCTGGTAAAATAGCTGCACAATCTATTATTAATAGATTTAGTAAGGGAAATGAATGAATGTTCAAGATTTAATACAGAAGCTAAATATTAATGCGATTGATCGTGTTTATTTTAATAATGCGAATTTAAATTATGTTAAATTATTTAGAGCTCAAAAAGTAGTTGAAATAGAACTTCAATTAAAACAGGTTTTACCGTTTTCGCTTTATAGCAGTTTAGTCGAATCAATTAAAGCGTATATCAATCTCGATTGTAATTTAATAATTAAAGCATTTGACTGTGATTTAACTCATAAAGACCTTCAACTTTATGTTAATCAGATCATTGATTTATTACATTTAAATGAACTTGAACAAAATAAGTTAAGTTTGTTAGAAGATAAAGTACTGTATTTTATTGTAGAGAATAATCAGATATCTGATAGTTTTACAAATCAATTATTAAAACTACAAGAAGGATTAAAGAAGTTTGGGATTAACTATCAATGTAAATCTCGAATAAAGAAAGATGATCCGATTGAAATTGAATCAATTCCTCAGATGCAAACGATTGAACCTGAATTTAATAAAACACAAATTAAAAATAAGCGTGTTAAAAAAGAGGATAGTAGTTTAGTTCCTTTAAAAGAATGTATATTAGGTCAACGTGGTATCAAAGTAAGAGGCAAAATATTTCAAATTGATAGTCAGTGGATTAAAAACAATACAACGCTCAGACAAACAGTATTTTTCTTTGATGAAACAGATGCATTATCTTTTAGTCAATTTCTGGATGATAAGAGTCAAATTGAAAAATTTGGTTTATTAAACAAAGGTGATTGTATTGAAGTGTATGGTGATATCGTCTATGACAATTTTTCAAAGGATATTCAGATACAAGTTAAGGACATAAAACTAATTCCAGATTGGATGACTCGTAGAGATGAAGCTAATGATAAACGTGTTGAATTGCATCTTCATACTAATATGTCTGAAATGGATGGTGTAAGTGTTATTGAATCATATGTCAATCAAGCTTATCAGTGGGGGCATTCTGCAATAGCGATTACGGATCATCATTCAGTTCAAGCTTATCCTAAAGCTCAAAAGGCTGTAGAAGGATTATTAAAGAAGAATCCGACAAAACCTTTTAAAATGATTTATGGTATTGAGTTTAATATGGTTGAATCTAAATTCAATATTGTATCAAACCCAAGAAATCAAAATTTACATGATTCAACCTATGTTGTATTAGACTTAGAAACAACAGGTCTTTCGACAGATTTTGATCGTATTATCGAGTTTGCGGCGATAAAAGTTCAGTCAGGGATGATAATTGATCGAATTCAAATGTTTGTTAATCCTCATCAAAAGTTAAGTGCTTTTATTACAGAGAAAACACATATAAAGCAGAATGATGTGGATCAAGCACAATCGATAGAAGATGTAATTGATCAGTGGTTAGAATTTATGAGTGATCATATTTTGTTAGCACATAATGCATCTTTTGATATTGGGTTTATTAATGCGAACTTATTACGATTAAATCGACCTATTTTAAATAATACTGTAATTGATACACTTGATTTATCTAAAGCTTTACTTAAAGATAAAAAGTTTTATCGATTAGGTGTAATTGCGAAGCACTATAAAATTACTTATGATGAATCAGGCGCTCATAGAGCGGATTATGATACTGAAGTATTACATCAAGTGTTTAGTAAGATGTTGCAGTCTGATGAACTTTCAAAGATTAAGTTTGTAAATGATCTGGAAAATTTAGATCAATCTTTAGCTTTTCAAAAGAATATGAAAAAACACGTAAATCTATTAGCTAAAAATCAAGAAGGTCTAAAAGATTTATTTAAATTAGTTACAATTGCTCATACTGAGAGATTAACGAATTCTTCAATTACCAAAAGTGAGAATGATGGAAGTATTAGTGAACCAAGAATTTGTCGAGAGGATATTCAAAGATTAAGACGTAATTTGCTTGTAGGAAGTTCTTGTTTTAATGGTGAGATTTTCGAGTTAGCTGCTAATCGTTCTGATTCTGAGTTAAAGATTGCGATGGATTTCTATGATTATATTGAGATACAACCACTAGAGAATTATCGACCCCTTATAGAGAATAATTCAATTATTAATGAAACACGACTAAAATCGGTAATTCTAAAGATTATTAACACAGCTTTAGAATGCAATAAATTGGTTGTTGCGACTGGCGATGCACATTATCTCAATCCAATTGATAAACGTTTTAGAGATGTTTATATACAAGCTAAGGGTGTTGGAGCTGGACGTCATCCACTTTACATTTACAATGAGCAAAGAAGACAAATGTCTGTCGCACCCGATCAGCACTTTAGAACTACACAAGAAATGCTTGATGCATTTAACTTTATTGATAAAGAGTTAGCTTATCGAATTGTTGTTACAAATTCTAAGTATATAGCAAATCAAATAGAATCAGTTAAAGCGATTAAATCTGAGTTATATACACCAAGTATTGAAGGGGCAGATGATAATCTAAGAAAGATTGTATATGAGAATGCTCACGCTAAATATGGTAATCCTCTTCCTGAGATTATTTATAATAGAATCGAAAAGGAACTTAATTCAATTATTACTCATGGGTTTGGTGTTATTTACTATATCGCACATTTATTAGTTAAGAAATCGATTGATGATGGTTATATGGTTGGATCACGTGGTTCTGTAGGTTCTTCTTTAGTTGCTACATTAGCTAATATTACTGAAGTAAATCCTTTATCTCCTCATTATGTATGTCCTAAATGCCATCATTCAGAGTTTATTAGTGATGGTTCTAGTGATAGTGGTTTTGACTTACCAAATAAATTATGTCCTAAATGTGATACATATATGGATATGGATGGTCACGATATACCATTTGAAACATTCTTAGGCTTTGAAGGGGATAAAGTACCTGATATTGATTTAAATTTCTCTGGAGATTACCAAGATAAAGCACATGCTTATACCAAAGTTTTATTTGGAGAAGATCATGTTTTTAGAGCTGGTACGATATCAACTGTTGCACAAAGAACAGCGTATGGTTATATCAAAGGTTATCTAGAAGAAATGGGTCTTCAAAATACATATCGTCAAGCTATGATGTTATATCTTGCGAATGGATGTGAAGGAGTAAAGAAAACTTCTGGACAACATCCAGGAGGAATTATTGTTATACCACAAGATAATGATGTACACGATTTTACTCCTGTTCAATATCCTGCAAATAAGAGTCAATCTGAGTGGTTAACAACTCATTTTGAATTCGCAGATATTCATGATAATGTATTGAAATTGGATATTTTGGGTCATGTTGATCCAACAGCTATGAAGTTTTTAGAGAAGTATTCTGATGTTGATGTAAGACAAATCAAAATGAATGATGAAGATGCAATTTCTGTATTTTCATCTACTAAAGCATTAAAAATTAAAAATCCAAATTACTCTGAAAAAACAGGAGCTGTTGGATTACCTGAATTTGGTACAGGTTTCGTACGTCAGATTCTAGAACTAACTCAACCGAAAAAATTCTCTGATTTAGTTCGAATTTCAGGACTTTCACATGGTACAGATGTTTGGTTAAACAATGCAAAAAGTTTGATTGAAGAAGGTTATACATTAAACGATGTTATTGGATGTCGTGATGATATTATGGTGTATTTAATCCATAAAGGATTACCCGCTAAATCAGCGTTTGATATTATGGAGTCTGTTCGTAAAGGTAAAGGATTAAAGGAAGAATGGAAGGCTTTAATGGCTTCTTACAATGTTCCTGAATGGTATATACAATCTTGTTTAAAGATAAAATATATGTTTCCTAAAGCGCATGCGATTGCATATGTTCTAATGGCTGTACGTGTTGCTTGGTTTAAGGTGAATAAACCCTTAATTTACTATGCAAGTTACTTTAGTCTTCGTGCGACAGCCCATGAATATGAGACATATGTACTTGGTGAAGCAAAAGTATTGGAAAGATTAAAAGATATTCAAAGAAGATTGAGTGATAATCGTTTGAAATCAAGTGTTACACACAAAGAAGAAGAACTTGTTTCGAGTTTAGAAGTTGTTTATGAAATGATGAGTCGAGGTTATTATATTAGTCCTCTTCAACTTAATGTTTCTCTCGCAACTGAATTTATCGTTGATCCAAAAAATCCAAGAAACTTAATACCACCATTTACAATCGTAGATGGATTGGGTGAAAACGTTGCTAAATCTATCGTTCAAGCTCGTGAAAATAAACCTTTTATATCGAAAGAAGATTTAGTTTCAAGAACACTTGTTAATACAACTGTAGTAAAGAAATTTGATGCTTTTGGTCTTTTAGAACATCTCGATGAAGAAAATCAAATGAGTTTGTTTTACCTGAGTTTGTTTTAGCTTGTAATTTAAATAAAAAGAGAGTATTATATTAGACGTAGATAGAAAACAAGGAGTGGTTCGCCACTCCTTACTTATTGTTTAAGGAGAATATGGAACTAAAAGCTATTGAAACACTAATTTTACCAGTATTAGAAAAGCACAAGTGTGAACTTGTCGAATTAAGGTGGACTCAAGAATCTTCAATGAAAATTCTTCAATGTGCCGTTATGTTTGATGATGGAACTATGGACTTAGATACTTGTTCACTTATATCATCAGAAATTTCACCAATTCTAGATGAAAGTCCTTTGAAAGATATGACATATTACTTGGAAGTCTGTTCACCGGGTGCTGAGCGTGAGTTGAAGGATGATGTTGATATTACTCGATCAGTATTAAAAGAGGTTAAGATTTTATTTAAACATCCTATTGAAAAATCGTTGGAATGGACTGGTACTTTAATTAGCTACAAAGATGGTCAAGGCTCAATTCAAGTACAAATCAAATCAAGAAAAAAAGTATTGAAGTTTGATAAAGATAATATTGCTAAAATACGTTTAGCAGTCAAAATTTAAGGAGAAGAAGAATGAATTTTAAAGATTTCTTAGCCGCTATGCAGGCTTTAGAAGGCAATCGCAACATTACTAAAGAAATAGTATTAGAGGCTTTGAATGAAGCTCTAATTAAAGCATATCGTAAGCATATTGAAATTCCAGATGCTCTTGTTAAGGTCGAGATTGATCAAAATACTGGAGAAGTTGGATTATATCAACAATATACGATTGTTGAAGAAGTTGAAGATGATGAGTTAGAAATTTCATTGAAAGATGCTTTAGAGATTAATCCTAATTTTAAAATTGGAGACTTACATAGTGTAAAAGTCAATATCGATGAATTAGGAAGAGCAGCTGCACTTTTGGCTAAAAACGTTATGAAACAAAAAATTCGTGAAGCTGAAAAGAAAGCTGTATATGACGAATATATTGATAAGCTTGACGAAATGGTCATTGGTATTGTTGAATCTGTTGAGGAAAAGTTTGTTGTTGTCAATTTAGGTAAAACATTAGCAATGATGCCTAAAGCAGCTCAAATTCCAAATGAAACATATAAAGAAGGCCAAAAAATCCGTTTAGTTATTACAGAAGTAACTAAAGATACTAAAGGTGCTCAAGTATTGGTTTCACGTGCAGATACAAAATTAGTGAAACGTTTATTTGAAAAAGAAGTTCCAGAAATTTTCCAAGGAATTGTAGAGATTAAAGCTATTGCTCGTGAAGCGGGTGAACGTACAAAAATGGCGGTATTCTCGAAAAGAGATGATGTCGATCCTATTGGTGCTTGCATTGGGCCACGCGGATCACGTGTTCAAGTCATTATAGAAGAACTTAAAGGTGAAAAAGTTGATATTTTCGAATGGCGTGAAAATGTCATTGAACTTATCAAAAATGCATTAAGTCCAGCTCAAATACTTGCTGTTTTACAAAGTGAAGAAAAACGTGGAATTATTGTAGTTGTTGAAGATGATCAATTATCATTAGCCATTGGTAAAAAAGGTAAGAATGCTCGTTTAGCAGTTAGATTAACTGGTATGAAAATAGATATCAAATCAAAATCTGATATTGAAGCAGAAGGTCGTAATTGGCAAAAAGATGCTGCTGACTTTGCATTAGAACAAGAAGCTAAAATTATTGAAAGAAAAGCACGTAAGTTACAAGAAGAACGTGCTAAACAAGCTGAAGTTGAAGCGATTAAACAAAAAGAATATGAAAATTTAAATGAAGACATCACATTAAAAGATGATGAGGATGTTTTAGATGTTTATGAAGAGAAGGAATTTATTCCAACAGAAGTTGTTGAGGAAAAAGTTGAAGAAGTTATCCCAACTAAACCTGTTGAAGTAAAACCTGTTAAAAAGGCTGAAGAAAAAGTTGAAAAAGTTAAGAAGGAACGTAAACCTCTTGAAGTTCGACATGATTATGTTTCTAAATTTGAAGCAATCGCTGATAATAAACCTGCAGCTGTAGATAAGAAAGAACCATTTAAACGTAAGACCAAGAAACAAGAAGAAGAGGAAAGACGTTTAAGACCTTCTGAGCTTAAAAAGGATAAAGATTACGATATCAAAATTGAGTATACAGAAGAAGAACTTGCTGAAATTGCACTTAAAGAAGCAGTTGAAAATAAGCAATGGGATGATGAAATTGATTTTGATGAATTTGAAGATTACTACGAGGATGAAGAATAAGAAAAGGGAGGGTGTTTATGAAAAAAATACCATTAAGACGTTGTGTTGCGACTATGACACAGGTTCCCAAAAAAGAATTATTAAGAATTGTTCGTACTCCGGATGGAGAAGTTAAGATTGATTTAACTGGTAAAGCAAATGGACGTGGGGCTTATTTATTAAAAACACTAGAAGCTGTTGAATTAGCTCAAAAAAAAGGTGCGTTGAGTCGAGCATTGGAATGTCAAATTCCAAATGAGATTTATGATGAAATACGCAAATTGATTAATGATGCAAAATAGACTTGCTTTCTTAGGTTTAGTAAAACGTGCAAATGCGATATTAAGTGGTGATCGTATGATTGAGGGTATTCGTAAAAAGAATGTTTATTGTGTTTTATTGACCAATAATGCTTCTACACGTACTCAAAAAGTCATTCGAAATAAATGTGCATTTTATAATATTCCAATTATTGATTCCATTGATACGTTTGATCTTCAAACTATCATTGGAGAGAATGTAGTTGCGATTGGTATAAATAATTACGAAATGGCACAAAAAGTATTAAAAGAAATGAGGTGTTTGTATGGCGACGAAACCAGTCAAAAAAGGGAACAAGAAAACAACTAAAGGTAATAATTCATATCGTGAGTTTAAACCGAGAGCTGAACTTGTTACACAAATTAGTTATGAGGATGGAATAACTGTTTCTGCACTTGCTGAGAAACTGAATAAGAATTCGAGTGACTTAATTAAGTTGTTATTCATGCTAGGTAAGATGGTAACAATTAATTCCAATTTAGATGATGAAACTGTACAGTTAATCTGTATGGAATACAATGTAGAAGTAACTAAAGAAGAGCCTATAGATGAGAATAGTTTAGAAGACACAGAAGTAGATGATCCTAAAGATTTAGTGGATCGTTCACCAATTATTACTATCATGGGACATGTTGACCATGGTAAAACGAGTTTATTGGATGCAATTCGTAAGACGAAAGTTGCTGAAGGTGAACATGGTGGGATTACTCAACATATCGGTGCGTATCAAGTAACTCTTAATGGAAAGAAATTAACATTTTTAGATACTCCTGGTCATGAAGCTTTTACTTCTATGCGTGCGCGTGGTGCAAAAGTTACGGATATCGTAATTATTGTAGTTGCAGCGGATGATGGTGTAATGCCACAAACTAGAGAAGCGATTGATCATGCAAAAGCTGCAGGTGTTCCTATTATTGTAGCGATTAATAAAATTGATAAACCTGGTGCTAACTTTGAAAAATTGTATAATTCGATGGCAGATTTAGATCTTACTCCTGAAGAATGGGGTGGAGATGTTATGTTCTGTAAATTATCTGCAAAAACAGGAGAAGGTATTCAGAATCTATTAGAGTCAATCCTAGTTGTAGCAGAAGTTCAAGGATTAAAGGCAAATCCTAAACGTTTAGCGTCTGGGTCTGTAATTGAAGCTCGTTTAGATAAAGGACGTGGTCCAGTTTCAACATTATTAGTTCAAAATGGTACTTTAAAGACAGGTGATATCTTAGTAGTTGGTGCATGCTTTGGTAAAGTACGTAAGATGACGGATGATAGAGGTCGTGAAATTAAAGAAGCAAAACCTTCCACACCTGTTGAAATTATCGGTTTAAATGATGTTCCTGTTGCAGGTGATAACTTTAAAGTATTCGATAATGAAAAACAAGCAAGAGCATTAGCTGATCGTAGATCTCAAGTTAAGATTGATGCTGAACGTAAAGGTAGTAGTTCTGTAAGCTTAGAAGAATTATCTAAAGCGATTGAAGATGGTATGTTACAAGAAATTAATCTTGTTGTTAAGGCTGATGTTCAAGGTTCAGCTGAAGCGATCAAACAAGCTTTAGAGAGAATTCAAGTTGATACTGTACGTATTAATGTAATACGTTCAACTGTAGG